>JAJTBU010000094.1 GCA_021286735.1 bacterium | reverse complement strand
AGCGGTCGTGGTCGGCCTTCTCGATGTCCTTGTAGGCGCCGAGCCGCGTCATCATCTGCGCCCAGTCGACCTCGTGGGCGTCGAACTCGGGGCCGTCCACGCAGACGAACTTCGTCTGGCCGCCCACGGACACCCTGCAGCCGCCGCACATGCCCGTGCCGTCGATCATGATGGTGTTGAGCGAGGCGAGGGTCTTGACCCCGAAGGGTTTGGTGGTCTGGGCGCAGAACTTCATCATTATGGGCGGGCCGATCGTCACCACGATGTCGGGGGGCGGGTTCCGCTCGCAGAGTTCCTTCAGGGGCTCGGTGACGAGGGCCTTCCTGCCGGCCGAACCGTCGTCGGTCACCACGATGTGCTCGTCGGCGAGGGCCCGCATCTCCTCCTGCATGATGAGGAGGCCCGCGGTCCTGGCCCCGGAGATCACCGTGACGCGGTTCCCCGCGGCCACGAGCGCTTTGACGATGGGGTGCAGCGGGGCCAGTCCGATGCCGCCGCCGACGCAGACCGCCCAGCCGAATTTTTCGATGTGGGTGGGATTGCCCAGGGGGCCGAGAAGGACGATGCCGTCGCCCGGCTCCTTGAGCGCGAGGCGGTGGGTGCTGGCGCCGACAGTCTGGAAGATGATGGTCACCGTGCCCGCCTCGGGGTCGGCGTCGGCTATGGTCAGGGGGATGCGCTCGGAAAAATCCTCGTCGCACTGGACGATGACGAACTGGCCCGCCCTGCGCTCGCGCGCGACGAGGGGAGCCTCGATGTCCATTCTATAGACATCGTCCGAGAGTCTCCGCTTCGCTACTACCTTGTGTTCTCCGTGCATGGGAGCAGTGTATACCGTCGCCGGAGGATTTGTCCATGCGAAGCGGCCTCCGGGAAACGTCCTTAGAGGAGGGCCGAGTCCTCCGCCCAGGTGCCCTTCACCCTCGAGACGGGCGCCACCCTGCAGCGCGCCCCGAGGATGGTCCCGGGATTGAGCACGCTGTTGCAGCCCACTTCGCAGGCGTCCCCGAGGAGGGCTCCGAACTTCTCCAAGCCCGTATCGAGGTAGGCGGGGCGGGCGGCCCCGGCGAAGCCGGCGCCGCCGCCAACCCTGTCGCCGCCGCCGGTCTCCGCGGTTTCGGCGCCCAGGAGGGCCGCGCGCACCGATCGCTTGTCCAGCCGCACGTTGGAGAGGATGACGCCCGCCCCGATGTGGGCCTTCACGCCCAGGATCGAGTCGCCCACGTAATTGAAGTGGGGGACCTGGGCGCCCTCGAGAAGGACGCAGCGCTTGAATTCGCTGGCGTGGCCGAGCACGGCGCCCTCGCCGGCAAGCACGACGCCGCGCAGGTAGGCGCCCTGCCGCACCTCGCAGCGGTCGCCGATCCAGGCCGGGCCGCGGATGTAGGCGCCCGTCTCGATCACGCAGTCGGCGCCGATGTGCACGGTGCCTTCGATCCGGACTCCGGGCTCGATGCGGGTCCGCGGCCCCACGCGCAGGTCGCCGCTGAGGAAGGGGTCCTTCCGCATCGTCCCGCCGCCTGGTCGGCCCGCGCTTTCCGCCTGACTGTTTCCTCCCGCCGATCCGATGCCGTCGGCGAGGGGGTCCTCGGCTAAAAGCATGTCCAGGTAGGCGTCCAAGGCGGGCAGGGCCTCCCAGGGCAGGTCCAGGTAGGCGAAAAGGCGGGCGTGGGCCGTGCGCGTCAGGTCGAAGAGGGCGGGAAGATCCTTCCAGCGCCTCGGCTGGGCGGAGGTCATGCCGGCCTCCCCGCGGGAGCCCGTCCACGCCAGAGCGGCGTCGGATAGTCGCCGCGCGCCGTGCGTTCGGCGAGCGCCCGCCTGGCGCCCTGGAGATCCTCCGGGTTGGTCAGGCCGAAATAGGCTTCGTCCACGCCCAGGGCGCGGGCGCTGGCCCGCCCCCCGGCGATCATGTCGCCGATCACCGCGGGCAGGTAGAACTC
This sequence comes from bacterium, assembly GCA_021286735.1. Taxonomy (GTDB): domain Bacteria; phylum Spirochaetota; class Spirochaetia; order Treponematales; family Rectinemataceae; genus JAJTBU01. Next base: position 5,987 of record JAJTBU010000094.1, on the reverse strand, counting down.
GGCGCGGCTCCAATGCCCGGCATCCTCCAGGAATTCGCCGAAGCTGCGCTCCAGCGCCGGGAAGATGGCCGGCGTCAGGCCCCAGATGTTCATCGAGGCGTGGAGGTCCGGCGAGAGGGTCTCCACCCTGCCGTCGGGCCAGGTCGATCTCAGCTCGCCACCCGCCAGCTCGATGCGGGTGTGCTCGGTGATCTTGGTCAGGAAGCCTGCGGCGTCCACGGAGCAGATCGCCCTGGACACGGAGCCGCTCGACGGCACCACCCCGCCCAGCCGGTAGCCCGCCAGGCAGAACCGCGCCTCGCCCCTGGCTCCTGGGCCGGGATTCGCGGCGAGGTAGGCGTGGATGTCCGCGAAGCCGCGCTTGCCGTAGAAGTCGTCGGCGTTGATCACGACGAAGGAGTCGCCCGAAAGCGCCTCGCGCATGCAGAGGAGGGCGTGGCCCGTGCCCCAGGGCTTGGTCCTGCCCGCTCGCGCGATCCTCTCCGCCAGGCCGGCGGGGATGCGCCGCGAGGGGTCCTGGAAGGCCAGTTCGACGGGGATGTCCCCCGGCAGCCGGGCGAGGACGGTCTCCCTGAAATCCTTCTCGATGTCCTTTCGAATGAGAAAGACGATGCCGTCGAAGCCCGCCTCCAGGGCGTGGTAGATGTTGTACTCGGGCAGGGTCTCCCCCGCCGGGCCGATGGAGGCGAGCTGCTTGACGCCCCCGAAGCGCGAGCCGATGCCCGCGGCGAGTATCGCGAGTTTCATGCTTCAACTATTGATCGCGGCGTTTCGCCGGTCAATCACCTCGGCGCAGATTCCGAACCGCCGGGCGCGGCCAGGGGCAACATTCAAGCCCTCGCCGCCAGGCCATGTATTGAAATATTCCAGAATACGGTTTAGGATTATGTGGCTCTTCCGACGGGATTACCGTTTTTGCAGCACCATGTTATCACCAATGTTTCATCGTTCGTCCTCGGTGCCCAAGGTGGATTTTCCGTCATGAAGGCCTTATCAACATCCCCAATCCAAAGGAACTACGAATGGCAGATTCCAAGAACATGGTGATGATCGACGGAAACGCGGCGGCGGCCTACGTATCCCACGCCTGCTCCGAAGTCATCGCGATCTATCCCATCACGCCTTCCTCTCCCATGGGCGAACTCGCTGACGAGTTCTCCTCGATGGGACGCAAGAACCTCTGGGGTACCGTTCCGCAGGTCACCGAGATGCAGTCCGAGGCCGGAGCGGCCGGAGCGGTGCACGGAGCCTTGACCGCCGGCGCGCTTTCCACCACCTTCACCGCCTCCCAGGGGCTCCTCCTGATGATCCCCAACATGTACAAGATCGCCGGCGAGGCCGTCTCCACGGTCTTCCACATCGCCGCGCGCGCCGTCGCCGCCCAGGCCCTCTCCATCTTCGGAGACCACCAGGACGTGATGGCCGCCCGCCAGACCGGCTGGGCCCTCCTCGCCTCCAACAACGTCCAGGAGGTCATGGACTTCGCGCTCATCGCCCACGCGGCGACCCTCAAGACGCGCGTCCCCTTCGTCCACTTCTTCGACGGTTTCCGCACCTCCCACGAAGTGCAGAAGGTCGAGGAACTCCCCTACGCCACGATGAAGAAGATGATCCCCGAGGATCTCGTGCGCGCCCACCGCTCGCGCGGGCTCACCCCTGAGAATCCCTCCATCCGCGGCACCAGCCAGAACCCGGACGTCTACTTCGCGGGCCGCGAGGCGGTGAACAAGTTCTACGCCGCCACGCCCAAGATCGTCGAAGATACCATGGCCGAGTTCGCCGCCCTCACCGGCCGCGGCTACAAGCTCTTCGAGTACGCGGGCGCCCCCGACGCCGAGAACGTCATCATCGTGATGGGCTCGGGCGCCGACACCGTCGAGGAGACCGTCAACAAGCTCGTCGCCTCCGGCCAGAAGGTCGGCGTGCTCAAGGTCCACCTCTTCCGCCCCTTCTCCGTCGAACACTTCGTCGGAGCCCTCCCCTCCACCGTCAAGAAGATCGCCGTCCTCGACAGGACCAAGGAGCCGGGCGCCATCGGCGAGCCGCTCTACGAGGATGTCCGCACCGCCATCGGCGAGGCCATGGGCGCCGGCGCCTCCCACTTCAAGGCCTGGCCGACCGTCATCGGCGGCCGCTACGGCCTGGGCTCCTACGAGTTCACCCCGGCGATGGCCAAGGCCGTCTTCGACAACCTCGCCGCGGCCGAGCCCAAGAACCACTTCACCGTCGGCATCGTCGACGACGTGTCCTTCACCAGCATCCCCGTCGACGAGAGCTTCCACCTCGGCGCCGAGGGCATCGTCGAGTGCCTCTTCTACGGCCTCGGCTCGGACGGCACGGTCGGCGCGAACAAGAACTCCATCAAGATCATCGGCGACGAGACCGAGAACTCCGCCCAGGGCTACTTCGAGTACGACTCCAAGAAGGCCGGCACCTACACCATCAGCCACCTCCGCTTCGGCCCGAAGAAGATCAAGAAAGCCTACCTCGTCTCCAAGGCCGACTTCATCGCCTGCCACAAGTTCTCCTTCCTCGAGAAGCTGGACATGCTGGTGAACGCCAAGGAAGGCGGCACCTTCCTCCTCAACAGCCCCTACCCCGCCGACAAGGTCTGGGACGAGCTGCCCATCGAGGTCCAGAAGCACATCGTCGACAAGAAGCTCAAGTTCTACGTCATCGACGGCGTGGACATCGCCGAGAAGTCCGGCATGGGCTCCAGGATCAACACGATCATGCAGACGGCCTTCTTCAAGATCTCCGGCGTCCTCCCCGAGGAGGAGGCGATCGGGCTCATCAAGAAGTACACGGAGAAGACCTACCACAGGAAGGGCGCCGACGTCGTCCAGAAGAACCTCGTGGCCATCGACATGGCGCTGGGCGCCACGCACAAGGTCACCCCGGGTCCCGTCAACTCCAAGAAGAGCATTCTCGCGCCGGTCCCCGCCGATGCCCCGAAATTCGTCGTGGAGACCCTCGGCGAGATGATCGCCATGCGCGGCGCCAAGCTGCCCGTCTCCAAGCTGCCCGAGGACGGCACCTTCCCGGTCGGCACCACGAAGTACGAGAAGCGCAACATCGCCGAGAAGATCCCCGTCTGGAACGCCGACATCTGCATCCAGTGCGGCCAGTGCACCATGGTCTGCCCGCACGCGGTAATCAGGCTCAAGGCCTACGAGCCCAAGTACGCCGAGGGCGCTCCCGCCACCTTCAAGTCGGTCGACGCGAAGGGCAAGGAGCTCGCCGGCCTCAAGGCCACCCTCCAGGTAGCCCCCGAGGACTGCACCGGCTGCGGCGCCTGCGTCAACATCTGCCCGGTCAAGGACAAGGCGGACGAGACCCGCAAGGCCATCAACCTCGAGCACCAGGCGCCCCTGCGCGAGGCCGAGGCGGCCAACTGGGACTTCTTCATGAACATCCCCGACACGCCCGCCAAGTACCTCAACGTCGCGCTGCCCAAGGGCATCGCCATGAAGCGCCCGCTCTTCGAGTTCTCCGGCGCCTGCGCCGGCTGCGGCGAGACTCCCTACCTCAAGCTCATGAGCCAGCTCTTCGGCGACCGCGCCCTCTGCGCGAACGCCACGGGCTGCTCCTCCATCTACGGCGGGAACCTGCCCACGACGCCCTACACCACCCGCCCCGACGGGCGCGGACCGGCCTGGTCGAACAGCCTCTTCGAGGACGCGGCCGAGTTCGGCATGGGCATGAGGCTCACCACCGAGAAGAAGACCGAGTACGCCCGCGAACTCGTCGCCCAGGCGCGCGGCAAAGGCGTTCCTGAGGAACTGGCCGACAGGCTCCTCAACAACGCCATGGAGAGCGACGAGGCCATCGAGGCCCAGCGCGCCTCCGTCGCCGAGCTCAAGGCCGCCATCGCCGGCGCCAAGGCCGAGTGGGCCGCGGAACTGACGAACGTGGCCGACAGCCTGATCAAGAAGTCGCAGTGGATCATCGGCGGCGACGGCTGGGCCTACGACATCGGCTTCGGCGGCCTCGACCACGTCATCGCCTCCGGCAAGAACCTCAACATCCTGGTGCTCGACACCGAAGTCTACTCGAACACCGGCGGCCAGGCATCCAAGGCCACCCCGGTCGGCGCCATCGCCAAGTTCGCGACCTCCGGCAAGGAGACGATGAAGAAGGACCTCGGCATGATCGCCATGAGCTACGGCTACGTCTACGTGGCCCAGATCGCCATGGGCAGCAACATGTCCCAGACGATCAAGGCATTCCGCGAGGCCGAGAGCTACAACGGTCCGTCGATCATCATCGCCTACTCGCACTGCATCAACCAGGGCATCAACATGACGAAGGGCATGAACCAGCAGAAGGCCGCCGTCGACTGCGGCGTCTGGCCCCTCTACCGCTACGATCCGAGGCTCAAGGCCGAGGGCAAGAACCCCTTCCAGCTCGACTCCAAGGAGCCGGACTTCGAGAAGCTCGAGAGCTACATGTACTCCGAGGTCAGGTTCAAGTCCCTGAGGGAGGCCAACCCCGCGAGGGCCGCCACCCTCCTGGCCAAGCAGCGCTCCCTCATCGAGCGCAGGTACAAGGAATACAAGTACATCGCCGAGAGGCCGTTCTAAGCCGAGCCGCCCGCGGCAGCGCTAGCATGCAGCCGCGAGAGCGCGGTACCGGATTCCGAGGGGGTCGTCCGAAAGGACGGCCCCCTCTCTTTTCGCTTCGAAAGCGCCGGTCGGCCTCCGCGCTTTCCTTTTTGAGCGCGCGTCACTATATTAAAATTGTTACATATTACTAATTCGTTATGGAGGCTACCAATGCGACACGCAACGCTCCATCCGCGCTTCGGTTCAGGCTTGGGAAAATATTCGGGCGATTCGGTTCCCCGCTGCATCGACAAGGACGATCTGCTCTCCTTCTCCCTCGAGCGCGAGCGGCGCCTCCGCTGCGCCGAGGGGCTCCTCTGGGTTACTATCGAGAACGATCGCAACGATTACCTCGTCGGGGACAAGCGCGAGCTGGACATCCCCGAGCGGAAGGTGGTGATTCTCGAGGCCGAGGAGCCGAGCTGCTTCCAGCTCGATTGACGCTCGGCAATGCAATTGCCGAGGGATTGACGCCTTTTTCCCCCTCCGCTACGTTTAGGCGGCAATGAAAACAAAAATCGCGGCGTTCAAGTTCACCGCCATAACCGCGGCGCTCATCCTCGTAGCCCTGCTCCTGCCCGCCTCCGTCTACCGCGGCGCCCCTCGTTTCTTCGGGATAGACAAAGCCGTTCACTTCGCGATGTTCCTGCTCTTCGCCTTCTGCTACCTGAACGAGTACCGCCGTTACAACGGCAGGCGTCCGAGCCTTGGTCACAGCGCCTCATTCGTCGTAGTCTTCATCCTCGCCACGGAGCTGCTCCAGCTTTTGACCGCCACGAGGCACTTCGAACTCATGGATATGGTCTTCGACGCCGCCGGCGCCAGCGTCGCCATCGCGATCTCGGCTATTGCGCCGAACGCCGGCGGCAAGCGGCGATAAAAAATGCGGCGTCCGGTTGGACGCCGCATTTTTTAGGAGAGCCTCGAACAAACGTTTGAAAGTTTTTTATTGTTATTACATCACGTTTCTTACTTCTGCCTGAAACATCCTAGGTTGCCGCTTTCAGTACCATAATTGCCCGGCTGCATCGCCTTAGCAAGCAAAAACATGCCTTTTAACTGTAGACATTAGTCTAAACGCTCCTTGTCGGCCTTCATCCGCGGGGAGGATCGCGATACGCGATGAAACATGAGCACTTCAAGGTTGCCGGATATTATTTTCATGCTATACTTTCAAAGCGCGGCAGCGGATAGGCCAGCCTTCCTGCCGGCAAAAAAGGCGCATCATGGATATCCCGGCATTCGCTTCTTCGCCTCCGTCCCTCTTTCGGAAGACGGGCATGCTTTTCGCCTTCTTCGACAGCGTCCTCCTCCTCCTCTTCCTCGTCGTGAGGCTTTTCAACGACAAGATTCCCGCGAGCATCGACATACGGCTGCCCATCA
>JAJTBU010000093.1 GCA_021286735.1 bacterium | reverse complement strand
GAAGGCCATCATGTCGCCGATGCGGATCTGGGACTGCGCCACCTCGTGGGCTCCCGTCCAGATGACGAGGAGGGAGACCATGTTCATGATGAGCATCATCAGGGGCATCATGACGACCATGACCCGCGTCACGAAGAGCATGGTGCCGGTGAGGTCCTTGTTCGCCTTGTCGAAGCGCTTCTCCTCGTGCCCCTGCATGTCGAAGGCCCGTATCACCATCATGCCGGTGAGGTTCTCACGCACGACCAGGTTGAGCCGGTCGATGAGCTTCTGGATGCTCTTGAACCGCGGCAGGGCCACCGCGAACACCACGGCGATCACGCCGAGGATGATGGCCACCGCCAGGGCGATGATCCACCACATCGACGAGGCTTTGCCCGTCGCCCTGATCACGCCGCCTATGCCGATGATCGGCGCGTAGAAGAACATGCGCAGGCCCATCACGGTGACCATCTGCATCTGCGTGATGTCGTTGGTCGAACGGGTGATGAGGGAGGCGGTCGAGAACTTGTCGAGTTCGGCCAGGGAGAAGCCTTCCACGGTCCTGAAGAGATTGGCGCGGAGGTCGCGGGCGAAGCCGGCGGCCGCCCTGGCGCCGAGGTAGCCGACGAGGATCGTGGCCGCCGCCGATACGAGGGTCAGGAGAAGCATCAGGCCGCCCACTTTCAGGATATAGGAGGTCTGGAGCCCGTCGGCCGAGGCGCCGAGCCGCGTGTACTCGGCCTGGACCGCCTTGACGCCCATCTGGCTGACGACCATGGGATCGAGGGCGCCCAGCTTGCCGCGGATCGCTTCGACGATGCCGGTCCTCTGGGCCTCTGGGAGCATCGGGAGCACCGAGAAGAGGTCGGCGCCGGGGGGCAGCCGCGACAGGTCCATGCCCATGCCCTGGGCCATCTGCGCGCCCGCCGCCGGATTCGCGGCCGCCTGCTGGACGAGATAGACCGAGGCCAGGGCCTTGCCCAGGGTGGCCTCGAGATTCGTCCGCGCCGCGGCGTCGATCTTCTTGAGGCGGTACAGGGGCTCGCTCCCCGCCTTGGGGTACTTTTTCGCCAGCGCCGCCGCGCCTTCCGATCCCGGCTCGAGGCGGTCGTAGGCCGCGAGGATGGCCTCGCGCTCCGCGGGGGCGGCGAAGATGAGCGCCTTGTCGAGGCTGGCGCCGCCGATCGCGGCGGGCACCGAGTCTTCGACGCCTCCCTGCTGGATGCCGATGTTCACGATGCGGGACATATAGTCCGGCAGGGCGAGGTCGGCGTTCGCCTGCAGGAAGAGCAGGGCGACGATGAGGACGATCGAAGCCAGATATGGCTTCAAGTAGCGCATGAGACGTATCATGACCTAATTGTTCCTTTCCAGGGGCACTGGTGTGGGCCGATGTCCAGCCCGAGGGCCTTGGCCCTGTCGATGAGGAGGGCGATGGCCCCTGCGGTCGATTCGCGCTCCTCCAGCGTGAGCGAGTCAACGAGATCGTCCACCCATTGGATCCGGGCGTTCCCGCTGCCTTGGAGGAAGGCGGTTCCCTTGTCGGCGATCATGAGGCGCTTGCCTCGCCTGTCGTCGGGATTCTCGCTCCGGTGGACAAATCCGAGCTGCACCAGCTTGTCCATCATCTGGCTCGCCGCCGCGCTCGATATCTGCAGGTCCTCGCCGATATCATTCACGCCGCAGGCGCCCTCGCCCCTGATTTTGAAGAGGGCCGCGGTCTGGGACATGGACAGGCCATTGTCCTTGGTGTAGCGGATGAGGCTTTTCATTGAGTTGCGCATGACCATGCGGATCCAGGCCGACATGAGCGCGCGCAGTTCATCGTTCTCAGGCAAGTTAAGCACTCCTAATATTTAAGCTTACTTAAATATAAAGAATGCCGCAAAAAGCGTCAACGGAAATAGCATGAAAAGCGCGGGCCGGCCCGCGAAAGCCCGCACGGCCGCTCCGGGCGTCGGCCCGCGAAAGCGAGCGGCGCGGCCCCGGGGCGGCCTTCCGAGCCTAGCGTCCCAGTATCGGCTTGAGCCAGCCCAGGAAATAGGCGGCGACCGCGACGGCAAGGGCAGCCAGGAACAGGTACAGCGGCCAGGGCCGCTTTTTCTCGGCGAAAGGATCCTTGATTAGCCTGATCGCGCCCAGGGGAAGCGTCGCCAGATGGCTCAAGGTCGCGCCGAAGGGCACGTTTATCTTGAGCCTGCCGTTGACGGCCCAGCCCTCGGCGTTCAAGAGCGGACCGATGTTCCGCCGGCGCAGCTTCATGTAGGCCAGGATCATGGACGGGCCCGAGATCAGGATGAGCACGCCGACGAGGCCGAGCGGCATCCAGGCCCCCATGCCGAAGAAGAGGCCGAGCACGCTCGTCACCATGGCGCCGATGCTTCCCAAGGCCACGCCGATGGCCGCCACCGTCCCGACGTCGATCTTCTTCGGGATGACCTGCTCCGGCTTGGCCTCGGGCTTGCCCGCCATCGCCGTGGTCTGCGCGATTCCCTTCATCGTGTTCATGTTCGCCGACTCGGCCGTCGCGGCGCGCTTCATCGCGAACTCCTCGAGAGTCTTCGTCAGCCAGCGGTAGGGCGAGAAGAAAGCTTCGCGGATGCTGATCGGCTGGACGACGAGCTTGGTTATCACGGCGTCCCAATCCCCGCCCTCGTTGTCGTAGAAGATGCCGTTCTTGCCGACGTAGATGTTGTCCGCGTCGCCCGCGGTGAGCGCGGCGACGATGGACTTCTTCCCGCCGGCCTTGTCAGTGAGATCGCAGTAGATCAGATAGATCGAGGAGAGCCCCGCCATCGTCGCGTGGGCGGGGGCGTTGTTCACGTCCAGGCAGAGTTCCAGCTCGCGGCCATCCAGGAAGAGCCTTCCCGAGCGGAAGACGCCGTCCTTCCGCGCATAGAATTCGTCGAGGTTCACGAAGTTGCCGAGGAGGCGCAGGAAATCCCGCTTCAGGAGGAGGGTCCGCCTCAGTTCCTTCAGCGCCTCGGCCTGGTCGGCCATGGCCAAATCCCTCTCGATCAGGGAGCGCGGCGCCGCGGCATCCTCGAGGCTATAGCAAGCGCTGAGATCGGCCACGCCGGCGGCGGGCTTCTCGGACAGCCAGGCCCGATAGGCGCCCATCCTCGTCGCGATGCCCTCCCATTCCTTCTGCGAGACGGAGTTCGGCGAGGCCAGGGCCTTGGACGCCAGGGCGAAGAAGGCGGCGATATCCTTTCCGTAGCTGGGGTGCAGCGGTCCGTCGAGGCGCAGGACGCAAGAGGCGTCCGGCATGGCGGCCGGCAGGCGCGCGAACTCCTCGGCGCCTTCGGGCAGGGCCCGCGACAGCATCGAGGCGATGAGCGAGGCGAGTTCGCTCCCGGCCTCCGCGCCTCCCGCCATGGCCAGGACGCGGCAGCGCCTGAAGTAATCGTCGACAGGCCCCTCGATGCCGGCGAAGAGCGCCGCTGCGCCGCGCCCCTCCTCCTCCGAGGCGAAGAGGTCGGCGAAGGCCGCCGCTTTTTCGCGCCAGGCGCGATAGGCCTCGAGATCGCCTCCGAAGCGGTCGAGGCTCGGCGCGTCGACGCCGTCCGCGCCGCAAGCGTCCTGGGCGGAGTAACCGGCGGCGACCAGGTCCGCGATGAAGGCAGCCGCCCTGTCGTCGCCGCCCGCGGAGGCTGGCACGACGACGCCGTCGCCGTTGAAGGGCAGCGAGGCGAAGGCGCCGATCGCGCCGTCCACGGCCGCGAGGTCGATCGCCGAATCCTTGGCCGCCATGCGGAAGGCCTCACGCAGAGCCTCGTCGGCCAGCTGGTCGGCGGCGAGGCGATCGTTCCGCTCAAAGAGGAGGTCGAGCGAGGCGAGGCTGCCTTTCAGCGTCTCGATCGCGCGGAGGATGTCGGGTATCCTGACCTTTCCAGCCCCATCGGCGTCGAGCAATCTCAGCGTTTCCGAAAGCAGGGGCTGCCGCGTGGGCATGGCGAGCACGGCCCAGAGCTTCTGGTCGAGCTGGCCGAGGTTGGCGATATCGTCGCCGTTCCTGATCACCACCTGGTCGACCCCGCCGATCCTGGAGAAAGTCCATCCGCCGAAGAGTTGTTTCATCGCCTGCGCTCCTGTCCATTCTCAGTATGTCAGTAGAGGAATACTATCCGGCGGCTGGACGGGAAACAAGACACCGCGCCGCTCGCGGCCTCCGAGGATTTGACCGCCCGAAGGGAGTTGGGTATAGTAAAGGTGCATCCCAGTGCGAACGACATAGCAGAAAGCTTTCAAGGAGCCGTCATGAGCGTCGAAGTGACCCTAACCGCAGCCAATTTCCAGGAAGAAGTGCTCAATTCCACGATACCCGTCCTCGTCGACTTTTGGGCGGAATGGTGCATGCCCTGCAGGATGATCGCCCCTTCCCTGGAACAGATCGCCGACACCTACAAAGGCGCGCTGAAAGTGGGCAAGGTGAACGTCGACGACGAAGGCGATCTCGCGTCCCAGTACGGCATCATCTCCATTCCCTCGCTCCTGCTATTCAAAGAAGGGCAGCTTGTCAAGCAGAAGGTCGGCGCCCTTCCCAAGCACGAGATAGAGAACTTCATAAAAGCCTGAAGCCTCACCCGCCATTCGCCGCGCTCCTCTTCGATTTTTTGGGCGCGGCCTTGGCCTTGGGAAGGCCCGCCCCCGCGAGACCGGGGCTCTGCGTGCCGGACTCGCCCACGTACCAAGCCTCCTTGCCCTCCTTGCCGCCGCCCGAGCGGTGAAGAGGTCTCGACGACGAACTCTTCCAGGCGAAGCCATCCTCCCAAGCCGGCGGCGACGACGCAGCCCAGAGCCCCGCGCCCGACAGCTCGGAGAACGCGGCGAGAAGCTTGGCCGAATCGATGGCGCCGGTCTTCGTCGAAGCGGCATAGAAAAGCCCGTCGCGGGGAGGGTCGGCCTCCCGATCACGCAGGACGATGACGCCCGTCTCGTCGGGAAGCCCACCGGCCTGCGTCCAGAAATCCCTGCCCGAAGCGCTCGCGTCGACGCCCCCCGAGGCGCCGAGATCCGCTCCCGCCTCGTCGACTTCGGAAGGGACTCCCTCGGGGGCGCAGTGGAGCACGATCACCGAGCCTTTTGATACCTCGCAGGGCGGAAAGGCGTAGGAGGCGAGCTTGGCCGCGCTCGCCCACTGGACGAAGACGCCGCCCAGGTCGCCGCCCTCCTCGGCCAGGAACTCAACGTAGTCGCGGCGGGGATTGCTCGCCGACGAGTTCTTCCCCGTCTGTACCTCGTTGAGCCGCAGCTTTGCGGGCCGCTCGTTGTAACCGACGAAGGTGAATAGGAAGCGCGTGACGTTGCCCGCCGCGTCCTTCGCCTCGCCGCAGAGCGAACAGGGGACGCCCGCGCCCACCCGCGGCTCGAGCGCGATTTTCAGCGAAGCCCCCTCGGAGCGGGGCGTCGCGGTGACGCCGCCCGGGTCGAAGGCGAAGCGCTCCCCTACCGGCGAGATATCCTCGTCGAAGAGCACCTCGAAGGTTCCGGGCGAGCGCTGCCCCGCCTCGAGGATGGCGGGAGGCCTGATATCGCCAGCGGGCATGAGGATCTCCCCGGCCTCGGGCGAGCAGGAGGCGAGGACGCAGGCGGCGAGAACCGTCGGGGCGAAAAATCGGCGCACGTACACCTCCTTTCGCGGGAAGCTACGCCCAAGGTACGCGCGACGGACCCGCCGGCGCTTCAATATTGCACAAAGCCGCCGTCGTGAATTAAGATTGGGGCATGAACATCGTCATCGCGAACGACCACGGGGCCGTCGATCTCAAGAAAAAGCTCGTCCAGTGGCTCACCAAGCAGGGACACAAGGTGAAGAACCTCGGCGTCGACACGGAGGACCGCGTCGACTACCCCGACATGGCGGCGCTGGCCATCGAGGAGTTCGGCAAGGGCGGCTACGACTTCGGCATCCTGCTCTGCGGCACGGGCCTCGGAATCTCCATGGCGGCGAACCGCCACAAGGGCATTCGCTGCGCCCTGATCCACGACAGCTTCACCGCCCTGATGGCCAAGGAGCACAACGACGCCAACTTCATCGCCATGGGCGGGCGCGTGCAGTACAGGGAGAAGCCCGAGGACCTGCTCGAAATCTACATGAACGCGACCTTCCAGGGTGGACGCCACGCGGAGCGCATCGCGAAGCTGGGCTGAACCGCGGCAGGGGCGCCGGCGCTGGGCTGGATTGAGCAGCGGGCGCCGATCGCCGGAAGCCTCGCGGGGCAAAGCGGTACCGCAGCGCAGCCGCCAGCGCGGGCTGGAAAAAATCGAGGCGGCGACAAGCGAAAAGGGGCAAGTTCTGCGAACTTGCCCCTTTTCTTATCAAGAAAACCAACTGCGGCCGCGGCGGCGCGGGCTCTTCCCGGCGCCACCCTTGCCTCCGGCGCTCGCGCTGCCGAGGCCAAGCGCCCGGCCCTCAGCCGAGGGTCGCGGCGGCCAGGGCGAGGAGATCGGCGCGGGGGAGGACCAGACTCGCCCCGTAGAGGGCGGCGCCCAGGAGGCCGGCCCGGTGCGAGAGCCTCGCGGCCTCGAAGGCGCAGTGTTTCCAGGCGTCGGCGTAGACGCGGCCGGGCGCCAGCCCGGCGATCCTGGCCGGAAGGTGTGGCGCCCCGGCGATGACGCCGCCTCCCAAAACCACCGTATCCGGTGCCAGCACGACCAGCCCGGTCAAGACCGCCCTGGCCAGCACCTCGGCGGCGATGGCGTCCACCGCGACGGCCAAGGAATCCCCGGCCGCGTAGGCCTGGTAGACCTCCCGCGCGTTGAGGAGATCGCCGGCGAGCGCGCGCGCCGCCAGAGGCGAGCCCGGGAAGGTCGGGGCGGCGCCTGTCCAGGCGGCGCGCGCCAGGCTCCCGAGCCGGGCGTCCTCGCCGCGGCCCAGCGCCATGGCCAGCCGGCCGATCGAGGGGCCGGACGCGTAAGCCTCGGCGCAGCCGTCCACCCCGCAGGCGCAGGTCCGGCCATTCGGCTCCACGACCACGTGTCCGATCTCGATCGCCGCGGCCGCCCACGATCCTTCCATCCTCGATATAGCCGCCGCCGATGCCCGTCCCCAGGCCGAGGAAGAGAAGGCACTTCGAGCTCCCCTTCCGCGCGGCCCACTCCGCGTAGGCGGCGATGTTGCCGTCGTTCCGCACGCGGCAGGGAGCCTGGGCCATCGAGGCGATGGCCTCGCCCAAGCCCGTGCCGTACCAGCCCGAGATGTTCGCCGCCATGCCGACGATCACGCCGCGCTCGTCGACCCCGCCCGGCGTGCCCACGCCCACCGACGAAAGCTTGCCGACGCGGGAGAGCCCAGCGACAACCTCGCCGACCGCTCCCAGCACCGCCTCTGCCCCCCTCGAGGCCGGCGTGGGCGTCGAACGCTCCTCGCGCACGCGCCCCGCCTCGTCGACCACGATTCCCTTGATGCTCTGCCCGCCTATGTCGAGCCCCGCGTACAATGCCACCATGTTGAGTGTTTCCTTGATGTCCCGATGAGGCTACAGAACGTAGCCCTCGCCGTGAGCCACGATCTCCGCGGCCGCCGCGCCCGCGCCCAGCACCTTTTCCTTCATCGAGGCGAGCGCCTCTTTCTCGCCGTGCACCAGGAACACCTTCCGGACCCTGCCGAGATCGGTGCCCCTGAGCCAGTCCAGCGTCTCCCTCCAGTCGGCGTGGGCGGAAAAGGCGTCCAGCGCTTCGACCTTCGCCCTGACCTTGAACCAGTCGCCGTGGATCCTGACCTCTTTCGCCCCGTCGCGGAGCCTGCGCCCGAGAGTGCCCTCGGCCATGTAGCCGACGATGAGCACCGTGCTCGCGGGATCCTCGATGCTGTGGATGAGATGGTGCTGGATGCGGCCGAACTCGCACATCCCGTCGGCCGAGATTATGATCATCGGCCCCTTCGCCGCGTTGAGCGCCTTCGATTCCTCCACCGTGCGCGAGAAATGGAGGGTCGCGAAGCCGAAGGGATTCTCCGAATGAGCGATGAAGGCGTCGTTCGTCTCCTTGTCGTAGCACTCGGGATGGATACGGAAGATGCTCGTGGCGTCCACCGCCATGGGCGAGTCCACCCAGAT
>JAJTBU010000092.1 GCA_021286735.1 bacterium | reverse complement strand
ACCCCGCGACGAGGACCTTCCAGGCCCTCCGCATCGCGGTTAACAGCGAGCTCGAGCGCGAGGAGCGGGGCTTGGCCCTTGCAGCCTCCATGCTCGCCCCTTCGGGCATCCTCGTAGTCATCTCCTTCCATTCGCTGGAAGACCGCATTGCCAAGTTGCTCTGCAGGGACTGCGGGCGCAACAAGGGCTACGCGGAGCTCTGCAAGACGCCGCGCGTGCCCACCGACGAGGAGCGCGAGGTCAATCCACCCTCCCGGTCGGCCAAGCTGCGGGCGCTCAGGGCTCCGGCGGCCGCCGATTCCGCTCCCCGCGGCGCCGCGTCGCCCGCGGAAGGGGGCCAGGCATGAAGATCGGCCGCTTTTGGGCGCTGATGATCCTGGCCGGGCTCTTCGCGCTCGGCATGGCCTGGGAGGCCAGCCGCTTCGCCGACCTTTCGGCCAAGGCCAGGGCCTTCGAGGCCGAGCAGTCGGACTGGATCGCCCGCAACCGCAAGCTCGAAGCCGAGATCGCCGTGCTCTCGAGCCGCGAGCGCACGCAGGCCATGGCGAACCGCCTGGGCCTGAAGAAAGCCCTTCCCGAGGAGCGCCTGCGGGTTCAGGTCCTCCAGCCGAAACAAAACGTAGCCGGGCCGCTCGATACGAGCGGCATACCTATGAGTTCCGCCAAGGCCAGCGGGGGGGACACCCATGACTGAGCGAAGGGCGGATATCCTGTTCACCGCCGGCGAGGCCGCCGGCATGATCGGCGGGGCTTGCCGGGGCAATCTCGGCGCCGCGATCAGGTCGGTCGCGGCCGATTCCCGGAAGGCCGAGGCGGGGACCCTCTTCGTCGCCATGCCGGGCGAGAACGTCGACGGGCACGACTACATCGTCGCCGCGCTCCGACAGGGCGCGGCCTGCGTCCTCGCCGCCGCGGGCCGGAAGGAGAAGGTCCTCGCCGACATCGCCGCGGCCGGCCTCGGCCTCGGCGAAGCCTGCCTCGTTTTCGTCGATTCGCCCCTCGCCGGCCTCCAGGCTCTGGCGCGCGAGCATCGCCGCCGGATGAAGGGCCTCCTCCGCATCGGCGTCACCGGGTCCTCGGGCAAGACCACGACGAAGGAATGCATCGCCATGAACGAGGGCAACCTCAACTCCGATATCGGCCTCGCCCTCTCCATGTTCTCGCTCAGCTCCGTCCACAAGGTCGGCGTCTTCGAGATGGGCATGAACAGGGTGGGGGAGATGGACGAGCTGGCGGCGATCTACGAGCCCGACATCGGCGTGATCACGAACATCGGCGTCGCCCATATCGGCCTCATCGGCTCGCGCGAAGGCATTGCGGCGGAGAAGAAGAAAATCTTCTCGCGCTTCACGGGCGCCCAGCGCGGCTTCGTGTGGGACGGCGACGCGTTCAAGGATTTCCTGAAGGAAGGCGTGCGCGGGAAGGTCTCCGAGTTCGGGCTCTCCTCGACCGTCGGGCTCGAGGGAGTCGAAAGCCGCGGCCTCGAAGGATGGAAGATCTCCTGGCAAGGCCGGGAATGCGCTTTTCCCCTGCCGGGCAGGCACAACCTCCTCAACGCCCTGGCCGCCCTCTCCGTGGCGGCGGAGCTCGGGCTCGATCCCGCCCTCGCCGCGGCCGGCCTTTCTTCGGTGAAGCCGCTCTTCGGGCGCTCGGAGATCTTCTCCGGCCCCGTCTCCCTCGTCAGGGACTGCTACAACGCCAACCCCGACAGCGTGGCCGCCGCGATCGACTTCTGCGACTCGGTGGAGTGGGCGGGCCGCAAGATCTACGTGCTGGGCTCCATGAGGGAGCTCGGCTCCTCCTCGGCCGAGGAGCACGCCGCCATGGGCAGGCGGGCCGCGGCTTCGTCCGCCGATGCGATCTTCTTCTTCGGCGACGAGACGAAAGCGAGCCTCGAGGCCGCGTTCGCCGCCAAGTCCGCGGTACGCGCCAACGACGGCGCCAAGGTTGAAAAAACCATCTTCCACACCAACGACCTCAAGACCCTCGTGGATGCGGTCCTCGGCTACCTCAGGGAGGGCGACCTCGTCCTCGCCAAGGCCTCGCGCGGTCTCGCCCTCGAGCGGTTCACGGACGCTCTTTTCGCGGCCGGACTGGTAAAAGCTCCCGATCGGGACGCAAAGACTGGCGCCGCGGCGCCGAAGGGAGGTGCCCATGCTTCGTGAACTGCTGCTGCCGCTCGTAAAATTCTTCTCCCCGTTCAATATCTTCCGCTACCTCACCTTCAGGTCGGCCTACGCGGCCATGACGGCGCTCTTCATCGTCCTGTTCCTGGGACCCAAGATCATCGAGAAGCTCCGCGTCCTGAAATTCGGGCAGTCGGTGCGGCTCGACGGCCCGCAGAGCCATCTGGCGAAGTCCGGAACCCCCACCATGGGCGGCATCCTGATCATCCTCGCGGTCGCCCTCGCCGTGGTCCTTTGGCAGGACATCCGCAATCCCCTGACCTGGGTGGCCCTCTTCTCCCTGATCGCCTTCGGGATGATCGGCGCCGCCGACGACTTGCTCAAGATCAAGAAGCACAACTCCGACGGCCTCTCCGTCGTCCAGAAGCTGATCTTCCAATTCCTGGTGGCCGGGATCGTCGCCGTGAGCCTCTATTTCGTCGGCGGCGAAAACGCGACGAAGGTCTACCTGCCCTTCTTCAAGACCCATATCGTCGATTTGGGCCTCTTCTGGATTCCGGTGGCGATGATCTACGTCACCACCTGGTCCAACGCCGTGAACATCACCGACGGCCTCGACGGCCTGGCCACCGGGCTCGTGATCATGGCGATCATCGCCTTCTCGATCCTGACCTACGTGAGCGGCCGCGCCGACTGGGCGGCCTACCTCAACATCCCCTACATCAAGGGCGCGGGCGAGCTGACCATCTTCAACCTGGCCCTCCTCGGCGCCTGCACGGGCTTCCTCTGGTTCAACTCCCACCCCGCCGAGGTCTTCATGGGCGACGCGGGCTCCCTCTCCCTGGGCGGGACCATGGGCGTCCTCTCCCTGATCGTCAAGAAGGAAATCCTCCTCCTCCTCATCGGCGGCGTGTTCGTGATGGAGCTCGGCTCGGTGATGCTCCAGGTTCTCTACTTCAAGGCGACGAAGGGGAAGCGCCTGTTCCGCATGGCTCCCCTCCATCATCACTTCGAACTCCAAGGGCAAAAGGAGACCAAGGTAGTCGTCCGTTTCTGGATTCTCGGCGGCATCTTCGCGCTCCTGGCCCTCTCGACCCTCAAGATACAGTAGGCGCGGGCGATGAAAATCCTGGACCAGACGGCGGCTGAAAGCCGGAGCCTCTCTCGCCACGAAGCCGGCTTCATCGGCTCCTTCCTGGCGCTTAGCCTCCTCGGCTTCGTGGCCATGTGGTCATCCTCCTCGGGGTACGCCATCAGGATAGACCAGAAGGCGAGCTACTTCGCCGTCAAGCAGGGGCTCTTCATGATCGGGGCGATCGCCGCCTTCGTCGTGGCCTCGCGCATCTCCCTCGATTGGCTCAGGCGCAACATCGGCCTCTTCACGCTCCTCTCCCTCCTGTCCCTCTTCCTTCCCTTCGTGCCCAGGCTGGGCGTGGAGATCAACGGGGGCAGGCGATGGATAGATCTCGGATTCATGAACTTCCAGCCCTCCGAGCTGTGGAAGCCCATTTCGATCATCTATGCCGCCCACATCCTCGACAAGAAATCGCAGACGATACGGACCTCGGCCGTCGAGGCCATCTTCCCCTTCCTGGTCGTGGTCTTGGGGACGGTCACCATCTACCTGCAGGACGACTTTTCCACCTGCGCCCTCGCCTTCGTGGCGGTGATGTCGGTGTTCTGGCTCGCAGGCACGCACTGGATGTTCTTCGCCGGGGCCATCCTCCTCGCCATCCCGGCGGGATTCCTGATGATCGCCTCCTCCCAATACCGCCTGACGCGGGTGCTGGGCTTCATCATCCCCGACTACGACCCCCACGGCATGAACTACCAGGTGCAGAACTCCATCCGCGCGATCATGTCCGGCGGGCTCTGGGGCAAGGGCCTGGGGCTGGGCACGCGCAAGCTCACCTCGATCCCCGAGATCCAGTCGGACTTCGTGTTCGCGGGATTCGTCGAGGAGATGGGCCTCGTCGGAGTCGCCGCGGTTTTCGCCTGCTGGGCCTACCTCGCCTATTCGGTGACGCGGGCGCTGCGCGGGCGGGAAGGGTACCGCTACCTGCTCGCCATGGGCCTGCTCTGCCTGCTCTCGCTCCAGTTCCTGGTGAACCTGGGCGTCGCTTCCGGTTTCCTCCCCGCGACGGGCATAGCGCTTCCCTTCTTTTCCGCGGGCGGATCCTCGCTGCTCTCCACCGCCCTCGCCGGCGGGCTGATCATGAACGCGATACGAAATGATGGTTTCACCGCGGTGCCCGGCGAGGGCGCGGCGGAAGTTTCCGGAGGAAACGGCAATGGCTGAACTTCTTGCGTTCGCGAAATCGAGGCCCGCCCGGGCCGCCGAGGCCAAGGACCGCGCGGCGTCCCCCGCCGCGCGCGCCGCTTCGCCCGCCCCGATAAAGCTTCTCAAGGACCAGGGCGAGCGCCCGAACTATCTCGAGCGCAGCACGGTCCGCCGCGAGACCGGCATCCCGGGCGCGGCGGGGGCCAGGGCGCGGGCCTACGCCGCGCCGAACTCCGACGCCCGGAGCGCGTCGCCAGCGACTATTTCCGGCGACCTCCAGGCAGGGACGCGCGCAAAGCAGGCGCCGCGCCAGAAGCCGGCAAGGCTCTATGACCAGAAAGCCGCCTCCATCGCCAAGTCGGTGGCCGCCCGCGACTTGAGCGCGGCGGGAGCCAAGAACGCCAAGAAAAAGGGGCTCTCGGACAACGCCAAGCTCGCGATAGCCTTCGCCCTCCTCGCCTGCATCGGCGCGGGGCTCTACGTATCAATCCCGGAAGTCACGCGCGTGACCAAGGTCTCCGTCCTCGGCATGGCCAACACCACCGAGAAGGAGATCGTCGACGCCCTCGGGCTCGCCCCGAACAGCAGCCTGGCCAACGTGAACCTCCGCGCCATGGAAGCTTCCATCCTGGCCAATCCGAAAGTGGCCTCGGCCAAGGTGCGCCGCTCCTTCCCTGACAAGCTCATCGTCGAGCTGGCCGAGCGGAAGGCCGTGGCCTGCGTCCTCGTGACCGAGGAGATCGGCACCAAGTCCATCGCGATCGACGCCGATGGCGTGGCCTTCGCCTACATGGACTCGATCGCCGACTCGGGCAGGCTTCCCGTGCTGTCGGGCATCCGCTTCGAGCGCTTCAGCCCCGGCCAGCGCCTCCCCGAATACCTGCGGCCCCTGCTTGGCGACATCGCCCAGCTCGCCAAGGAGACGCCTTCGCCGCTCGAGGCCTTCTCCGAGATCAAAGTGGAAAAAATTTCCGATTCCGAAGCCGAACTCCTCTTGTTCCCCTCCGGAAAGACGGTTCCCATTCGCATGCCGGCCAGGCTCACGAAGGCGAGCCTCAGCTCGGCCCTGCTGGTATTGGACATCCTCGCCGGCAGACAGGGTGCGGAGAATGTCGACGAGATCGACTTCCGCACGGGCACGATCGTATACAGGACTAAGGAGGCACAAGCTGGCTGATACCTTTATCGTCGGACTCGACATCGGCACAACGTCGACGAGGGCCGTCGTAGGCGATTTCAACGAGGAGGACCAGCTCGAGATCATCGGCGTGGGCGTCGCTCCTTCGACGGGGCTGCGCCGCGGCGTCGTCCTCAACATCGAGGCGACCCTTTCGGCGGTGAACTCGGCCATAGAGTCCGCGGAACTCATGTCGGGGCGGGAGATACACTCCTGCGTGCTCGGCGTGTCGGGCGCCAACGTCGAGAGCCTCAACTCGAAGGGCGTGGTGGCGGTGGCCGGCAAGGGCCGCGAGATCACCGCCGACGACATCGCGCGCGTGCACGAGGCCGCCAAGGCCGTCTCCATACCAATGGACCGCGAGATACTCCACGTGGTGCCGCAGGACTACTCGGTCGACGCGCAGCGCGGCATCCGCGACCCCCTGCACATGATGGGCGTGCGCCTCGAATCCGAGGTCCATGTCATCACGAGCTCGGTGACGACGACGCAGAACCTCGCCAAGTGCGTGAACCGTGCCGGCTACAAGACCGACCGCCGCATCCTTGGAAGCCTGGCCGCCGCCCGCTCCGTCCTCTCCGACGACGAGCGCGACTTGGGCTGCCTCCTGATGGACATCGGCGGGGGGACCACGGACCTCATGGTGTTCCGCGAGGGGGCGCCCTGGTTCACGACGGCCATTCCCGCCGGCGGCATGCAGGTGACGAACGACATCTCCATCATGCTCAGCGTGCTGATGGACTCGGCCGAGCGCCTGAAGCGCGAGGCGGCATCCTGCTGGACGGAATCCATCGATCCGGATGAGCTTATCGTGGTGCCGGGCATCGGCGGGCGCGAGCCGGCCGAGATTCCGCGCCGGAAGCTCAGCGCCATCGTGCAGCCGCGCATGGAGGAGATATTCCTGATGGCGCGGGAAAAGCTCGAGAAAGCGGGCTACTTCAAGGATATAAAGGCGGGCGTCGTCCTCACGGGCGGGGCTTCGCTGATGGCCGGCGCCAGGGAGCTCGCGGAATCGGTGTTCGGGATTCCCGCCCACCTCGGCACTCCGCCCGCGATCGGCGGCCTGGAGAGCGAGTACAGGAATCCGATGTTCGCGACGGCGGTGGGGCTCGTGCTCCTCGAGGCGGACGAGCGGATGGCCTCGATCCCCTCGCGGGGGCAGGCCGCGGCGCGCAAGGAGACGGCGCGCGCCCCCAACTTGGGCAAGATCGTCTCGTGGCTCAAGGACAAGTTCATTTAAGCGACACCAGGGAGGATACCATGGCGATTGAAATCATCGACGACGACAGCACGACGAACCCGACCGTCATCAAGGTCATCGGCGCGGGCGGCGGCGGTTCGAACGCGGTCAACCGCATGATCGCGGGCGGCCTCAAGAATGTCCAGTTCATCGCGGTGAACACGGACCTTCAGGATCTCGGGCGCTCCAAGGCCGAGATCAAGCTCGGCATCGGCACCAAGCTCACCAAGGGCCTCGGCGCCGGCGGGAAGCCGGAAGTCGGCGAGAAAGCCGCCATGGAAGACCGCGAGATGATCGAGCAGTCGCTGCGCGGCGCCGACATGGTCTTCGTGACGACCGGCCTGGGCGGCGGCACGGGCACCGGCTCGGCCCCCATCATCGCCCAGACGGCGCGCGACATGGGCGCCCTCACGGTCGCCGTCGTCACCAAGCCCTTCACCTTCGAGGGCAAGGTCGTCGGCGGCATAGCCGCCGACGGGCTCGACAAGCTCCGCCAGGCCGTCGACACGGTGATCGTCATCCCGAACCAGAACCTCCTCAAGGTGGTGGACAAGCGCACGCCCATCAAGCAGGCCTTCCTCCTGGCCGACGACGTGCTCAGGCAGGGCGTCCAGGGCATCTCCGACCTCATCACCCTGGCCGGCGACATCAACATCGACTTCGCCGACGTGCGCACGGTCATGCAGGGCCAGGGCGACGCGATCATGGGCATCGGCGTCGGCTCCGGCGAAAACCGCTCCGTCGACGCCGCCGAGAAGGCGATCAACAACCCCCTCCTCGAGGACTCCCGGATCGAGGGCGCCAAGAACGTCCTGGTAAATGTGACCGGCGGCGAGGATTTCTCCCTGATCGAGTACCAGGAGATCGTCGATTTCATCACCGAGAAGGCCGCCGACGACGCCCACATCATCGCCGGCTTCGTCACCGACCCCAGGCTCGACGACGAGGTCAGGGTGACGGTGATCGCGACCGGTTTCGGCCCGTCCAAGCCGGGCGCGCCCGCCCTCGATGGCGACAAGGCCTACCTCAAGGCCAAGACCGAGATACGCAAGCCCCTGAGCGATTACGTGTCGCCCGAGGACTACGCCACGATGACCCAGACCGCGACGATGGCGGCGAAGAGCTACAGCTTCGAGAACGCGGCCGACGGCGACGAGCTCGACATCCCGACCATTCTCCGCGACAAGAAGTTCGGCGCCGAGCGCGTGGGAGCCAGGGCGTGACGACTCTCGGCGCCCGCTACCG
>JAJTBU010000091.1 GCA_021286735.1 bacterium | reverse complement strand
ATCTCCAGCCAGCGCCCGGCGATGCGCTTCTGCTGGTTGGCGCCCGAGCGATTGCCCACGGCCACCTTGGTCGAGGGCGTCTTGATGGCGAGGGCCTTGACCTGCCGGCCGCCGATCCCTTTCTCGAGGGACTTCCGGATGAAGCCGAACTTGGAAAAGTTCTGGATGCTCGCCATGGATATGTTGGATTCCACGGAGAAGGGCAGGACGAGCCCCTGGAGCTTCCGATCCTCGGGGATGAAGCCGAAGCCGGCGTCCTTGGCGTCCTTGGGCGTGCGGATGGAAACCGGCGCGCCGTCGATCAGGACCTCGTGGCCCCTGACCTTGTCGGCGCCGAAGAGGGCCCGGACGATCTCGGTCCGCCCCGCGCCCACCAGCCCCACCAGCCCGAGGATCTCGCCCTTCCTGAGCGAGAAGGAGACGTCGCGCAGCTTGTGGGTGTTGATGGACTTGACCTCCATCAGCGTCTCCCCGACGCATTTCGGGCGCTCGGGATACTCGTGCTCGATCGTCCGGCCGACCATCTTCGTGATCAGCTCGTTGCGCGTGAACTCGACCACGGGCTTGGTGTCGATGACGTGGCCGTCGCGCATCACGGTGACGATGTCGCAGAACTCGAAGATCTCGTCCAGCTTGTGGCTAATGTAGATGATCGAGATCCCCCGGGCTTTCAGCTGATGGATGATCTCGACCAGCTTGCCCATCTCCTCGCCGGTCAGGCTGCTTGAAGGCTCGTCCATGATGATCAGCTTGGACTTGAAGGAGAGGGCCTTGGCGATCTCGACCATCTGCTTGGTCGAGACGCTCAGGTCGGAGACCATCTTGTAGGTGCTGACCTTGCAGCCGATGCTGTCCAGGAGCTCGCGGGCCTTGGCGTGGGTGCCGCGCATGCCCTTCATCTCCTTGAAGCGGCCCAGGAAGACGTTCTCGCCCACGCTCATCGTGTTGACCAGGTTGAGTTCCTGGTAGATGATCGCGAGCCCGCTCTTCATGGATTCCTGGGGCGTCGTGCGCTCGACCTGCCTGCCGTCGAAGACGACCGTCCCGGAATCCTTCTGGTAGACTCCCGAGAGAATCTTCATCAGGGTGGACTTGCCGGCCCCGTTCTCGCCGACGATGCCGTGCACCGTGCCGCGCCTGACCTCGATGGACACCTTGTCCAGTGCCCGAACGCCGGGGAAGGATTTGCAGACATCCCCGATAGCCAATATGACTTCTGATCCAACGGTATCCATCGTGTAATCCTCGATTGTGCGATTCCCGGTCGATGCTGAAAAAAATCGGCTCGCTCCGCTTTGGGGGCGGAACGAGCCCTTGGAATTCCCTACGCTTAGATCACCACTCCGGCATGTCGAAGCCGCCGCTCTCGATCAGCGCCTTGTCGACGACGGTGAGCGGGACGAAGTTGACGGGCTCGACCTTCTTGCCGGCCAGGACGGCCTTGGCGAGCTCGAGATCCTTCTTGGCCATGACGGTGAAGTCCTGGGCGATGGAGACGGACTGCTCGCCGCTCTGGACCTGGACATAGCCGGCGCGGTTGCCGTCGACGCCGACGATGAACAGGTTGGTGATGCCGGCGGCCTTGGCGGCCTGGAGAACGCCCGTGGCGCCGTTGTCCCAGTGGCAGAACACGCCCTGGATCTCCTTGCCGTACTTGACGATCATGTTCTCCATGATGGTCAGGGCCTCGGAGGTGGACCACTGGGTGCAGGCCTTGTAGTCGATGACCTGGATCTTGCTGCCCTTGATGGCGGCGTTGAAGCCGTCGTGCCGCTTGATCTGGGCGTCGTGGCCGGCCTGTCCGCCGATCTCGACGATCTTGGCGCCGTTCGGGAACTTCTTGATGAAGGCGGCGGCGGCCTGCTGTCCGGCCATGGTGTCGTTGACGCCGGCGTAGAAGTCGCGGAACTTCTGGTTGGCCGGGGCGAGGTCCGACGAGAACATGCCGACGATGATTCCGGCCTGCTTGGCCTTCATGAGGCTGGGAACGATGGCGTTGATGTCGTTCGGGTTGAGGAAGATGACCTTGAACTTCTGCGCGATGCAGTTGGTGACGATCTGGGACTCGGCCTGGGTGTCGCCCTTGGCGTCGAAGGTGTACATGTCGAAGCCGTACTCGGCTCCGTACTTGAGGAACTGTTTCGACGAGAACGCCTGCGACTCGTTGGCCATGTTCGAGATGATGAACGCCGCCTTGACCTTTGCCTGGGCGCCGACCCCGATTGCCGCCGCGACGAGCAGCACGAGGGCGATCGCCAGCGCTTTCTTCTTTCCTGACATTCTGAACCTCCTCTTTCTTCCTATCATACAGCGAGCCTTGGGCTCACCTGTAAGCTAACTCCCCCATTTCGGCTTCGATTTGCCGCCGATATGGTTTCATTCAAATTCTGATTCCGGCGAAGAACCGCTTAAAACGGGAGCGAATGTTGTTATAAATACCGTTGCGCAAATGATATGCGCCCACAACATTCCCGCGACAAGGACAGGATACAGCACTTTCGAAAATCGGAAAGGCCGAAAACTGCACTAGTTGGAGGACAGAACTGAACTGCGACGGATCGGCGGCGAGCTAGATCGACTGGTATTTCCTGCGGAATTGGCTAGGAGTGAGGGAGGTCCCCCGCTTGAAGAGGTGGCTGAAGTACTTGGGATCCTCGAACCCGAGCACGTAGGCGATCTCCTCCACGGAGGCGGATTTTATGAGGAGGAGGTGCTTGGCCTTCTCGATGCGCACGGAGTTGCGGTAGCGCATCGGCGTCGTGCCGAGGTACTTCTTGAAGAGGCGCGAGAGGTAGGAGGGAGTGACGTAGGCCACCTGCGCTAGCGCCTCCACGTCGAAATCCTCGGCGTAGTGCTCGTCGATGTAGGAGCGGCAGCGGTCCAGGGCGGCGCTTCTGGAGGGACCGGCGAGGGCCATCTTCTGCTCGATGAAGAGGAGGATGGCCCTGAGGAGGTGCTCCTCGAGCTCGCGGTAGTTCTCCCCGCGCCTGAGATGGTTCCTGTGGGCGCACTGGCAGAGCCAGCCGAGCTCGCCCTCGTCGTCGCCAAGCTTGAAGGAGAAGGGGAGGGTCGCCTTTTCGTCGATCTTGAGCCAGAGACAGACGATCTCCTGGCGGCTCGTCGAGTCCAGGGTCTCGCGGTGTGTCACCCCGGGCGGGTAGACGAGGAGATCGTAGAGGGCGACGTCCAGGGTGTCGCCGCCCGTGGCGACGCGCGCCTTGCCGTCGATGAAGTAGATGAGCTCCAGGTAGGGGTGGGAATGCTCCTTCAGGATCCAGAGCTTGCTGTTCTCGTCGAAGCGCTCGCAGTACTTGAGGGATATCGGCCCCTTGCCCGCTTCCTTCAAAAAGCGCAGGACCTCGTGCTTCGCGGCCTCGTTCAACATCGCCTCGTCCCCTCGCGGTATGTCTCCCAAAAGCAGGCGGACGCGCCGCCCGCTTTCGTCGTTTCATTATCGTACGGCCGGCGCGCCGAATAAAGACTCGCGCGCGGCGGGAGAGTATTTTGCCGCAGTATAATTTCATTCGTAATTATATATTGACTGAATGAAACTTACCTACTATAGTGGGCCTGATGATATTCGATATCCAGCGCTTCTCGACGCACGACGGGCCGGGGATCAGGACGGTGGTCTTCTTCAAGGGCTGCCCCCTCTCCTGCGCCTGGTGCGAGAACCCCGAGAGCCAGTCCTTCAGGCCCGAGCTGCTCTACACACGGGTCCGCTGCGTGAGCTGCGGCAGCTGCGTCGCCGCGGCCGGGGGCGAGGGCCTGCGCGCCGACCCCGCGGGGGGCATCCAAATCGACAGGAGTGTCGAGCCGCGTCCCGAAGTCGGCGCGGCCTGCCCGGCCCTCGCGCTGAGGGTCGCCGGACGGGACATGGGCGTGGCGGAGATTTTGGACGAGGTCCTGAAGGACGCCAGCTTCTTCGCCGCGTCGGGCGGAGGGCTGACGATATCCGGCGGCGAGCCGCTCGCCCAGGCGGATTTCGCCCTGGAGCTGCTCGAGGCCGCGCTGGCCGCGGGCGTCGACATAGCGATCGAGACCTGCCTGGCGGTGCCGAGGGCCAGCGTCGAGCGGGCCGCCGCCCTGCCCCTGCGCTGGCTCGCCGACCTCAAGCACACCGACGCGGCGGCCTTCCGCGCCGCGACATCGCGCGCGGATGCCGCCGGCGGCGTCGACGCCTGTCTCCCCCTCGGCAACCTCGAGTACCTGGCCGGGCGCGGCGCGGACTTGACCCTCCGCGTGCCCGTCATCCCCGGCTTCAACGACGACGAGGCCTCGATGCGCGGCATCCTGGAATTCGCGGCTGGCCTGCCGCGAGCCGCGGACGCGAAGCCGCGCCGCCTCGATCTTTTGCCCTACCACGACCTCGCCGCCGGCAAGTACGCCGGCCTGGGGCGCGCCTACGCCTTCCCGCCCGGGCTGCGGGTCGACAGCGCCCGCATAGCCCGTTTCGCCGAGCTCGGCATAGCGCTCGGCCTCGACATCACTATCGGAGGATGATATGAACAGCCGCCTCGAGCGCCTAAAAGACGAAATCCTATCGGCCGAGCCCAGGCTCTGCCTCGAGCGGGCGCGCGTCTACACGCGCGTCTACCGGGAGAACGAGCAGCTTCCCGGCGTGCGGAAGCGCGCGCTCGCCCTGCGCAGGACTCTGGAGGAAACCGGCATCTACATCGGCGTAGGCGAGCTCGTGGTCGGCAACACCGCCTCGCGCGCCCGCTCGGCGGCGATCTTCCCCGAATACGCCGTGCGGTGGATATTCAGCGAGATTGACGGCATCGACCGACGACCCGCCGAATCCTACGGCGCCACCGAAGAGATGAAGGCCGAGATAAAGGAACTCTGCGCCTGGTGGAAGGGCCGGACCCTGCAGGACAGAGCCGAAGCCAACTTCAGCCCCACGCTCGCGGCCATCAACGCCTCGGGCATCGTCCACGCGGAAGGCAACATGACCGCCGGCGACGGCCACATCGCGGCCAACGTGGGCAGGGTCCTCGAACTCGGCATCGGCGGCTACGCGGCCTACGTCCGGCGCATGGACGATGCCCTCGACCTCGTCGCCTACGACGACCTGAAAAAGCACCAGCTCTACCTCGCCATGCAGGACTCCCTCGCCGGGCTCAGCGCCTGGATCCGCCGCTACGAGGCCCTCGCCCGGAGCCAGGCGGCCGCCAGCTCAGACGCCGCCCGCGCCGCTGAACTCCGGGAAATCGCCGCCACCTGCGCCGCCGTCGCGGAGGACGCCCCGACGAGCTTCCGCCAGGCGCTCCAGCTCACCTGCTTCGTTCAGCTCGCCCTGCAGATCGAGTCGAACGGACACTCCGTCTCCCTCGGTCGCCTGGACCAGTACCTCCATCCCTTCTACGCCCAAGACGCCCGCTCCGGCGCCATGACGCCCGAACAGGCCAAGGAGCTCCTCTCCTGCTTCTGGCTCAAGCTCCTGGCAGTCAAGAAAGTGCGCTCCTGGTCCCACACCCGCTTTTCGGCCGGCGGCCCCTTGTACCAGAACGTGACGATCGGCGGCGTGACCCGCGGCGGCGCGGACGCCGTAAACGAACTCTCCTACCTCATCCTGGAGTCGGTCGGCGACATGAAGCTCACCCAGCCCAACCTCACCGTCCGCTACCACAGGGGCATGAGCGCCGACTTCCTCAAGGCCGCCATTGAGGTGATCAAGCGCGGCTTCGGCATGCCCGCTTTCAACAACGACGAGGTGGTCATCCCCGGCATGCTGAAGCTCGGCGTCAGCCTCGAGGACGCCCGCGACTACTCGGCCATCGGCTGCATCGAAGTGGCCGTGCCCGGAAAGTGGGGCTACCGCACCACCGGCATGAGCTTCCTCAACCTGATGCGCGTCTTCCTGGCCACGCTGAACGACGGCCTGGACACCAAGACCGGCAAAACCTTCCACGGCGGCACGGGCAGCCTCGAGACCTTCGCGAACTTCGACCAGCTGATGGCGGCCTGGAAGGACCAGCTCGCCTACTACGCGAAGACTTCCGTCGGCATCGACACGGCCATCGACGCCGCCCTCGAGGAGCTGGTGCCCGACATCCTCTGCTCCACCTTCACCGACGACTGCGTGGCCCGCGGCAAGCACATCAAGGAGGGCGGGGCCGTCTACGACTACGTGTCGGGCCTCCAGGTCGGCATCGCCAACCTCGGCAACTCCCTCGCCGCCGTCAAGAAGTTCGTCTTCGAGGATCGCTCGATCGCCCCCAGGCAGCTCCTCGACGCGCTGGAGTCGGATTTCGCCGGTCCCGGCGGCGAGCTCCTGCGCCTGCGCCTCCTCAACCAGGCGCCCAAGTACGGCAACGACGACGACTACGTGGACTCACTCGTGGTGGAGGCTTACGGCGCCTACGTGGGCGAGATGGCCAAGTACCGCAACACGCGCTACGGACGAGGCCCCATCGGCTGCGGCTACTACCCCGGCACCTCCAGCATCTCCGCCAACGTCCCGTCGGGATCGGTCGTCCCCGCCACGCCCGACGGGCGCCGCGCCTGGACGCCCCTGGCCGAGGGCTGCTCGCCCACCCAGGGCACGGATACCCGCGGCCCGACGGCCGTCTTCAAATCGATAGCCAAGCTTCCCACCATGGACATCTTCGGGGGCGTCCTCCTCAACCAGAAACTCTCGCCCCAGGCCCTGGCCTCCGACGGACAGCGGGACAGGCTCGTCGCCCTCCTGCGCGCCTTCTTCGACGACTTGAAAGGCTGGCACGTACAGTACAACATCGTCTCGCGCGAGACTTTGATCGACGCCAAGAGGCACCCCGCCAAGCACCGCGACCTAGTCGTCAGGGTGGCGGGCTACTCCGCCTATTTCAACGACTTGGCCGCGGAGACGCAGGACGATATCATCGCAAGGACGGAACAGGAGCTTTGACGGCTATGGGTAAGGCACGATACAGGATCGGCGTCGATCTCGGCGGAACCAAGCTCGCGGCGGGCGTGGTGGATCCGGAGGGAAACATCCTCGGCGAGGCCGTGACCTACGACCATCGAGGCCTGGGCGAGGAGGCCGTGCTCGCCCTCATGGAGCGCAATGTCGACGCCGCCCTCGCCCAGGCGGGAGCCGGCCGCGCCGACGCGAAGGGCGTGGGCGTCCTCTTCCCCGGCCACATCCGCTGGCCGGAGGGCGTCACCCTCACCACCTCGAACCTGCCCGGCTTCAAAGGCTTCCCTCTGCGGGAGCGCATGGAGGCTCGCCTCGGCATACCCTGTCTGGCCGACAACGACGCCAACGCCCAGACCCTCGGCGAGTACCGCTACGGGGCGGGCAGGGGCCTCGACCCCCTCGTCTTCCTGACCGTGTCCACCGGCATCGGCGGCGGCATCGTCATCGACGGCAAGCTCTACCGCGGCTTCACCGGGACAGCCGGCGAATTCGGCCACATGATCGTGGACGCCTCGGGCGACGGGCGCTGCACCTGCGGCAACTCCGGCTGCCTGATGGGCGTGGCTTCGGGGCTGGCCCTGCCGGAGACCGCCCGGCGCCTCGCCGGCCGCCTCGAGCGCGAGGGCGCCTGCCCCGACCTGCCCGGCGGCTGCTCCGACTTCTCGGCCCTGGACGGCGCCCTCCTCGCCGCCGGCTGCGCCGACGAGAACGAACTCTGCCGCGCCGTCGTGGACGAGTTCGCGCGCTACCTCGGCATCGGCATGTACAACGTCTTCCAGGTGCTCAACCCGCGGGCCATCGTGCTCGGCGGCGGCCTCCTGAACCTCCCCGACTACTTCTTCGACGCGGCCGCCTCGACCTGCCGCGGGCTGGCCGGCCCGATGATGTACGATCGCCTGGAGATAAAGCGCGGCGCCCTCGGCGGCAGGGCGGCGATTTTGGGCGCCGCCGCCCTCTTCGAGGCATAGCCGGCGACCTCTCGCCGCCCGAAGCCCGAGGACTAAACCCGCGTTACCTTGTTTCCGGCGCCGGAAGCATTACACTTCACTGTTGCGAGGCTTTTTGGGAAGACGCGCGCGCTTCCAAAGGAGGTCTCGTGAACGCGCGAAGGCTCGGCGGACTCGCCATCGTTTTCTTAGCATGCCTGATCGCGGCATCCTGCGCCGCC
>JAJTBU010000090.1 GCA_021286735.1 bacterium | reverse complement strand
GTGGCGTGGCGGCCCGCCGACGCCCTGCGCCTCTTCGGCCTTACCCTGCCTTTGGAGCTGGGCGTCGGCTTCGGCCTCTCCTATACCTGGCAGGAGGACGGCACGGGCGGCGGGGGAACGGTAGCCGATCCCGAATGGAAGAATGTGCTTGAACTGAGCTGCAGGATGTATCTGTAACGGAAAAAGAACCGCGCTTTCGCGGCAGTCTATGAAAAAAGCCCGCGCCTCGGGGAGATCCCCGAGGCGCGGGCTTTTTTATTCGCCGCGGCCTCGCCGCGCGGCGCGGTTGCGGCGTTCGGCGCCTTACGGCTTGACGAGGAGCGCGGTCACCCAAATCCAGGTGCCGGGCATTCCCTGCGGCGCGGGGCCGGTCACGATGCCGATGCCGACCTTGGTGAAGCTCGCGCTGCGCATGGCGGCCGTCGCTCCGCCTTGGCTCAGCCAGGCGGTCATGGCGGTCGTCACGTTGGGAGTCAGCTCGCTGGAGAATTGGAATTCGCAGGCGTCGGTGCAGCTGCCGTACGCGGCGGCGATCCTGTCGTAGAGGTTTTCACCGGTGTCGATCTTCCCCGCGCTCGAATAGCGCCGGGCCAAGCCGTCGATGGAACTCTCGCGCGTCAGGGCGAGGGCGCCGTTGTCGGTCCGCTCCTTGTTGATCGCGGTGATGAAGTCGTTTTCAAGCGTGGCGTAGGCCGCATTGGCGGCCACGCTATCTGGAATCGTGACGGGGTCGCCGTCCTTGTTCCCGCCGAAGAGGCCGGAGAGCAGGTCGCAGCCCGGGAATGCGAGGACAATTGCCGCCGCCGAAAGGACGAGAACGGCGCATTTCAAGACTTTATTATACATTGAAGCCTCCCTTTTTCATTAAGTATAGGCGTCGGAAGGGCGGGCGCAATGGTCAGGTTATCTTTTGTTACCGAGCGCGCCGGCTGTCCGGCGGCTCCCTCGGGCGCGCTTCAGCGTTCCTTGTCGTTCACGCCGCGGATGCGTGGCATGGGGCCGCGGTACAGGCTCTTGTCGCCGCCCGACTCGTCGATGCGGGCCTGCATCGCGGCGCGGACGCTCCGCGCCAAGGCCAGTGCCTCGTGCAGGTCGCGCGCGGCCCTCCCCGACGCCTCGGGCGGCTCGATGGCGGGCAGGATATGCAGTTCGGCCTTCGCGCCGCCGGGGAGTCCGCGCCCCGCGAAGCCGCTTCCGGCCTTGAGCACCGTCACCAGGGGCACGATGGCCGCCCGGTGTTTGATCGCGTAGTAGAAGGCGCCCGCCTTGAACTCCTTCAACTCCTGATTGAAGAGGAAGCACTCCCCCTCGGGGTAGAAGTGCGCGAGGCCGCGGCTTTCCAGCGCCGTCCGCATGGCCTCGTCCACCGCGGGCAGGCGCTCGGGGTCGGGCGGAATGGGGATGCCGCCCAAGAGCCGCACTAGGGTGCCCAGCCCGGGCGTGAGTACCGTCTCCTCCAGCAGGGTGTAGTAGGTCCGCCGCGGGGCGATGGCGCAGGCTTGGAAAAGGGGATCCAGGGGCAGCACGTGGTTGGCCACGAAGACCGCCCGCCTGCCCCTGATCGCGGCGAGGTGCTCCCGCCCGCTGACCCGGTAGCCGTAGAGCAGGCCGATCAGGACCCTTCCCAGGACGATGACGAGCCAGGTGACCGCCGCCGAAGCGGCGAGGAAGGCCGGCTTCCGCTCGACCAGGGGATCGCCGCGCTTGTAGGCCATCTACTTCACCATCCTGCCCTTCCAGGCGACCGCCCTTCCCGTGGCGAAGAGCCGGAAAGCCCGCCACGCCGCCGAGAGGGTGTTCACGAAGATGAGGGGGTACACCAAGGGAATGTACCAGGGCAGAGCGCGGTCCACGGTCACGAGGCCCCAGGCGTAGAAGACGAGGAGGCTGGCCAGCCTGAACCACGGCTGGGCGGCCCTGAGGGCTTCGGGCAGCCAGAGGGCGCCGGCGAGGGGCAGGAAGAAGACGACGGGAACGAGCGCCGTCACGGCGAGGAGGAGGGCGAACCTCTTGTTGAAGTAGTCGTACACGTTCTTGGAAAAGCCGTCGACGGCGGCGCGGTAGCCCTCGTACATCCTGCAGGAAACGTGTTCCTTCAGGTCGGCGAAGAGCGCCCTTCCTCCCGCGCGCTTGACGAGCCGCGCGATACGCACGTCCTCCGAGACCTCACGGGCGACGGCCGCGTAGCCGCCGACCTTCCGGTAGGTCTCCGCCTTGAAGAACATCACCTGCCCGATGGCGTGGGAAAGGGCGGGCATTCTCCGGCGGTGGGAGAGCCAAGTGGGCATCAGGGCCATGGTGAGGAGGTAGATCGAGGGCACGGTCACCGCCTCGCCGAAGCTTTCGATCTTATGCAGCGCGTAGCCGGAGACCAGGTCGGCGCGGTAGTGCTCGGCCAGGCCCGCGGCGTAGCTCACCGAGTCGGGCTTGTGGACGGTGTCCGCGTCCGTGAAGAAGAGCCAGCCGCCCGAGGCGGCTTCCGACAGGCGCTGCATGGCGTGGGGCTTGCCGTACCAGCCCTCCTCCAGCTTTCCGCGGATGGCGCGGATCCTGCCGGGAAAGCGCGCCGCGTAGTCCGCGAGGATCGAGGGCGTCGCGTCGGTCGAATCGTCGTCGTAGACGATGATCTCGGTGCGCTGGTAGTCCTGGCTGAGGAGCGAGTCGAGGCAGGCGCCGATCCGCTCTTCCTCGTCGCGCGCCGGTATGAGGATGCTGACGAGGGGGCCCTCGCGCTTGGGTTTGATCAGGGTGGTGTGGAGCATCCACATGGCGTTGAGCATGGTGAGGACCGCGATCCAGACGCCCGCGGCCGCCGCGAACATGGCGAGGACCAGGGCGATCATGGGGCCACCCTCCTGAGCTGCTCGCGGGCGTAGGCGTTGCCGGGGTAGAGCTCGAGGGCCTGGCGGAACCAGGCGGCGGCCTCGGCCTTGCGGCCGAGCTTTTCGCAGGCGGTGCCCGCGCACATGCGCAGGTCGAAGAGCTCGTCTTTGGCCAGCCCGGCACCGTTCTCTCGCGCGGAGAGCAGGGCTTCCATCTCCGCGAGGCCTGCCTTGGGGTTCCCGCCGAAGATGGCGGGCGGGTAGGCCTTGGAGGCGCCGATCGCGATCAGGGCGGCGGGGTAGCCGGGCTCCAGGGCGAGGGCGCGCTTGGCGTATTGCCCTATTTTCGGACCGTTCGCCACGAGAAAAGCCATGTCTTTAAGGAGGCAGAGCTCCGAGAGGGGCTTCATCAGCGCGATGACGCGCGCCGCCGTCTCGCCCGCCGCAAGGGCGGCGCGCGCCTGGACGATCGCCTCCTCGTAGTGGGGAATCGCCTTGGCCTTTTTATCGGCTTCCTTCCAGGATCGCGCGGCGCAATACTCCGCGCGTGCGAGGGCCAAGGCCCGCTCGGCCTCGGGGAGGCTGGCGGCGCGCAGGGCTGCCGCGAGGCGCCCGGCTTCGGCTTCCACGCTTTCAGGGGCCGCGCTCATGTACATGGCGTCGCGCAGGGCGTCCATGCCCGCGGCGATGGCCGGCGGAAGCTGGTAGGGCGGCGCGGGCTCGGTCCCCTGGGCTTCAGCCTTCCCCGCGGCGGGCGCTAAGGCGATGGCGAACGCGAGCGCGGCGGCGAGGGCGGGGCCTGGGCGGCTGCATTTTTTCATATACGTCAGAGTATGCCGCGGCCCCGCGGGGCGTCAACCGGCCCCGTTTTCGCTTGCGCGGGTGCGGCAAAGGCTTTACAGTGAGGGTCTGGAGTAATGCATGTGCGATAGTCTCTATTGCGCGCTTAGCCGGCCCGCCGAACCCGAAAGGCGCGCGGCCTTTTTCGGCAAGAATTCCGACCGCCGTCCCGAGGAGCCTCAAACCCTCTGCCTGGTGCATCCCGTTCCCGCCTCCGAATCGGCGGGCGTCGGCGACAAGCAGATCCCCTGGAAGAACGGCGGCTTCTGTTTCATCCTCTCCAAGCCCTCCTGGATGGCCGGCGGCGAGATGGGCGTCAACGAGAAAGGCGTGGCCATCGGCAACGAGGCGGTGTTCTCCCGATTCAAGCCCGCCAAGAACGGCGTCCTCGGCATGGACATCCTCAGGGCCGCCCTGGGCCTCGCCGCCACCGCCAAGGAAGCCGTGGACTTCATCTGCGCCTTCGTCGAGCGCTTCGAGCAGGGCGGCAACGGCTCCTTCCGCGGCTCCCTCTACTACGATAACAGCTTCCTGATCTCCGACCCGCGCGAGGCCTACATCCTCGAGACGGCCGGCCATCGCTGGGCCTGGCGCCTCGCTAATTCCCGCGACGCGATCTCCAACGCCTACTGCATCGACCTGGACTACAAGCGCTTGGACGTCCAGACCCGCAAGGAGATCTCGCCCGTGAACGAGCGCGCCGCCTGCTCCGACGAGGCCGACCCCGGCCGTAAGGGCGAGAAGGAGTCCTTCAAGGCCCACGTCGAGAACCGATTCTATCTGCGCTTCACCAAGGGCGAGCAGCGGCGCGCCCTCTCCCTCGCCAAGCTCGGCGCCTTCGCCGGCGCTTCAGCCGCCGGCGCCCAGGCGGCGAAGCCGGCCGCCGCGGCGAGCTTTCTCGACATCCTGCGCTCCCACGGCTCCTACGATCCCTTCCATCCCTGGACGCGCCACATGGAGAGCCTCTGCGTCCATGCGGGCGGCTTCCCCGCGTCGGCCACCACGGCCTCCATGGCGGTGGAATATTCGGGCGGCGACGCGGCCATCATTTGGTTCACCGCCTCGCCCTATCCTTGCGTTTCCCTCTACAAGCCGATCCTCCTCGTCAAGGGCGAGTTCATCCTGCTCTGGAGCGACTACGACTACGTCGAAGGCTCCGAGGCCGCGCTCGCGTACTGGAAGCGCTGCCGCTACTGGGCCATGAACAAGCGCGGCTTCGAACGCTCGGCCGATCCCGCCTTCGCGGCGGGTCTGGCGCAGGCCCAGGAATCGCTCGAGGCCATCGCGCGCAAGGCGCTCTCCGACCTCACGACGGCGGGGGATCTATCGTCGCTGCCGGTGCTCGCCCAGGAGGCCGGCGCGGTGATCGCGGGCTGGGAACAGGACTGCGGGATCTAGGACCGGCATGAGGCGCGGTCGTGCGGCGGTAATCGTCGCGTTATGCGTTCTCGTCGCGCTTACGGGAGCCTTCATCGCCGGAAGGGCCTCCGCGGCGGCCACGTCGCCCGCCGCGCGTTGGGCGCTCTACGTCGAAAAGCTCAAGCCCGACGGCAAGCTCGTCGTCCTGACCTCGGAACATCGTTATGCGGCATCGAAGGAATTCGCGGCCAAGCTCCTCGCCATCGTGGACCTGCGCGCCTCGGTGTCCGTGTCGGCATGGGCCGACGTCGCCTACTACCTCGACGTCACCGATCCAAAACGTTGGTCGATTTCGTGGGACGGACGCCGCAGGGCCATCGCCGTGGCCGCGCCCGAGCCCGACTGCATGCCGCCTGCCGTGCGCACCGAGACGATCGAAGTGTCGGCCAAGGGCGCCAACCTCGTGACGAACATGGCCTTCCGCCTCAGGGAGGAGGCCGCGAAGATGCGGGACGAGCTTTCGGCCGATCTCATGGCCGCGGCGCGCGCCTCGCTCTCGGACTCCGCCGTG
This sequence comes from bacterium, assembly GCA_021286735.1. Classification (GTDB taxonomy): domain Bacteria; phylum Spirochaetota; class Spirochaetia; order Treponematales; family Rectinemataceae; genus JAJTBU01. The sequence goes on along the minus strand of JAJTBU010000090.1, from coordinate 2,492 downwards.
CGCGACGGCATCCGCCAGGGGCTTTCCAACGTTGCGCGATCTTTCTGCGTCGCCGCCTACGGCGTCGAACCCGCGGCGGTGACCGCGCTGCTGCCGGGGGATTGAGCTCGGCCTGGGCCCCTTACTGCACGATCCCCTTCAGCGTCTCGTCGATGCGGGCCAGGACCTCGGGCGTAAGCCTGGGGATCACCTCGAGGGCGCCCAGGTTCTCGACCAGCTGCTCGCGGCGCGAGGCTCCCGTGATCACCGAGCTCACTCGCGGGTTTTTGGCGACCCAGGCGATGCCCAGCTGGCTCATCGTGCAGCCGAGTTCGGCGGCGATGGGCTCCAGCCTCGACACGATGGCGGGTATGTCGTCGTGGAGGTAGCGCTTCTGCAGCCACTCGTAGCCGGGCAGGGCGAATCGCGTGCCCGCGGGGATGCCGTTCCTGTACTTGCCGGAGAGAAGCCCCGACGCGAGCGGGCTGAAGGTGGTCAGCCCGAGGCCGATGCCGTCGTAGAGGCGGGCGAATTCCTTCTCGACCTTGGCGCGCGCGATCATGTTGTAGAGGGGCTGCTCCATCTGCGGGCGGTGGAGGTTCCGCCGGTCGGCGATGTCCCAGGCTTCGCGGATCTGCTCGGCGGACCACTCGCTCGTGCCCCAATAGAAAGCTTTGCCCGAGGCGACGATATCGTGCATCGCGCGCACCGTCTCCTCCATGGGGGTCTCGGGGTCGGGACGGTGGCAGTAGACCAGGTCGACGTGGTCCATCCCCAGGCGCTCCAGCGAGCCGTCCATGGCCTCGAGCAGGTATTTGCGGTTAAGGGTGTTCTTCTCGTTCGGGCCCTCGTGGATGCCCCAGAAGAGCTTGGTGGAGACGAGGTAGGAGCCGCGGCGCCAATTGAGCTTGCGCAGAGCCTCGCCCATGATTTTTTCCGATTCGCCTGCGGAGTAGACCTCGGCGTTGTCGAAGAAGTTGACGCCGGCCTCGTAGGCCAGCTTGAGCATGTCTGCGGAATCCTCGACCTGGACCTGGTTGCCGTAGGTCACCCCTGATCCGAGCGAGAGCACCGATACCTTGATCCCGGCCGAGCCGAGCCTTCTATAGAACATGACTGCCTCCTGATGAGCTTGGGTTATATTCCAAGAATACTATAGAGCCGGGCCCGCGGGAAGGGCGGGCGGACTCAGGCGCGCGGGGCGGCCGCTCCGCGGGTCGGATGGGCCGCGCGGAATCGGCGGAGTCCGCCGCCCTTACGCGAATTCCCGCGCCAGTTCCAGGATGCGGCGCTTGTCGGCGCGGTAGTCGAAGGGCCGGGCTGTCGGGCCGATGTGGTTGCGCGCCACGGCGACGGCGATTCCCCGCCGCGGCAAAAGGGCGCAGAGCCCGAAGGAGGCGCCCGAGGCCACCACGCCCTCCAGGTCGCCGAAGAGCCACCAGAGGAGGCCGTAGTCGCTCGAGTCCGAGGGACGGACCGAGTGCGGCGTCCAGATTTCGCTTCGCGCCGCGGCGTCGCACCAGGGCGTTCCCGAGGCATCGGCCATCGTAAGCCAGCGCTCGCCGAAGGAAAGGAGGTCCCGCGCGGTGCCGTAGAGGCCCAGGCCGCAGCGCTGGCGCCGCTGCGAGGGCACGACCGCGCCGGCCGAGCAGGGCAGGGCGCGGGAGGCGGGGCTGGCGGAGGCGCCCGCGAGGTTGCCGGCGGCGCTCCCCGCCGTCGCCGCGAGGTCCTCCTCGAAGAGGTAGCGCATGCTCGAAAGGCCGAAGGGCTCGAGGACGGTCTCGCGCAGGAGTTCGCCGTAGTCGCGGCCCGCCGCCGCCTCGATCGTCCGCTCCAGGAGGTGCATGCCCAGGGAGGAGTATTCGAAGGCCGCGCCGGGCTTGGTAGCGATCGCGATATCGCGCAGGTCGGGCTCGGGGCCGAGGGTGACGCCGTCCTCGGTCCTGCCGGGGAGGGCACAGCCCGAGGTGTGGCTCATCAGGTGGGCGAGGCTAACCTCGCGGCGGTCGAAGGGGCCGGGGCCGCGCTCGCCGAATTCGGGCAGGACGGCCGAGAGGGGCATGCCGAAGGAGAGGACGCCCCGTCCGGCCAGGCGGGCGACGGCCGCGGCCGAAAAGGATTTCGTCACCGACCAGAAGGGCCACAGGGACTCGGCGTTTACTGACGCGTCGCTTTGGGGAGCCGGGCCGCGGTCGTAGCGCTCCATGAGGAGCTCGCCGCGCCGCGACACCAGGATGGCCGAGGAGCAGGGCGCGAGGGCCTCCACCGTGCCCGCCACGTAGGCGGCCAGGGCGGCCTCGGGGCTCCGCGCCGCCGCAGCACAGCCCGCCGCCGCGCCGCGCGGAATCGCGCCGGCCATCAGTTCTTGAGCCCCGTCGTGGCGATGCCCTCGACGAAGTACTTCTGCGCGCCGAAGAAGATCAGCACGGAGGGCAGGATGGCCACCACCGACATGGCGGCGATCTGGTTCCAGGGCGGAATGCCCATGGCGTCGATCGAAAGGCGCAGGCCCA
>JAJTBU010000089.1 GCA_021286735.1 bacterium | reverse complement strand
GAGACCTATTGGGCGGGGATGAAGAGCTGCGTCGCGATGCTTCTCGAATACAGGCCCGAGGCGCGGGACGCCGTGCGTGGCATCGGGATCACTACGCAGGGCGAGACCCTCATCCCCGTCGACGAGGAGGGAAGGGCGCTCCGGAGGGCCATCGTCTGGCTCGACGGGAGGGCCGTCGAGGAGAGCGCGAGGATCCGCTCGATCTTCGGCGAGGCCGAGTTCTACGCGAAGACGGGCATCCCCGACTGCAACGGCCTCTGCCCCGTGAGCAAGCTCCTCTGGCTCAAGGACCGGGAGGGCGAGCCCTATCGCGCAACGCACAAGTTCCTCCTTCTCGAGGACTACGTCATTTTCCGCCTCACCGGCCGCTTCGTCACGGAGAAATCCCTGCTCTCGACGACCGGCTACTTCGACATCGCCGAGGACCGGCCATGGGGCGACATGCTCGCCCGCATCGGCGTCGACGGCGGCAAGATCCCCGAGGCCCTGGAATGCGGCAGCGTCGCGGGGACGATCCTCCCCGAGGTCGCGGAGGAGCTCGGCCTCGGAGCCGGCGCCGCCGTCGTCACCTGCGCCATGGACCAGACCGCGGGGGCCGTGGGGGCCGGCAATATCGAGGCCGGCTGCATAGCCGAGACCACGGGCACGGCCCTGAGCATCGCGGTGAGCTGCCGGAGCCCGGACCTGCGGCATCCGAGCCGGCTCACGGTCTACCGCCACGCCTTCCGGGGGGGCTATCTCTACATGCCCATCTGCATGACGGCGGGCATCGCGCTCAAGTGGTTCAAGGACGAGTTTTGCCCCGACTTGACCGCCGAGGCAGCATCGAAGGGCATCTCGGTCTACGACCTCATGGGCGAGGAGGCGGGGGCCGCGGCCGCCGGCTCGGGCGGCCTCCTCCTCCTGCCCTATCTCGCCGGCGTCACGCAGCCCGACAACAACCCGGCCGCCAAGGGCGTCTTCTTCGGAGTCGGCCTCGACACCAAGCGGAGGCACTTCATCAGGGCCATTTTCGAGTCCGTGGCCTTCATGCTCAGGGAGAATCTCGAGCTGGTGGAATCCGTCACGGGGCAGCGCGTGGAGACGATCCGCTCGCTGGGGGGAGGCTCGAAGAGCGGGCTCTGGTCCCAGATCAAGGCCGACGCGACGGGGAAGACCATCACGACCATGGCCGAGTCGGAATGCGCTTCGCTCGGCGCGGCGATCCTCGTGGCGGTCGCCCTCGGCCTCTACCCATCCCTCGCGGCCGCGGCCAGGGTCTCGAACAGGACGAAGGCTTCCTACTCGCCCAGCCCTGAGGCGCATGCCGCCTACGGCGAGGGCTACGCTCGCTACAAGGAACTCTACGCGCGGGTCAAGGACCTTTTCTAGGCAATGCAGGGGGAATCGATGGAGTACAAGACAGAAGGCGACGCCGCGGGCTTTGAGGATCTCGCGCGCTTCATGGGAAACCTCAGGGCGCTCGGGCGGCGGAGCCCCGAGGGGCTGGAAGGGCGCTTCGCTGAAGGGAACGAAGCCTTCGTGGCCCGCTGCCCCGGCCGCCTCGACCTCATGGGCGGGAACGACGACTATACCGGCGGCCTCGTCTTCGAGGCGACGATCAAGGAAGCCGTCATCGTGGCGGTCGTCCCAAGGGCCGATCGGAAGGTCCTCTTCTACAACCCGGCGGTGGCCGCCCTGGGCTGGGAGTCGATCGTGGAGTTCTCGATCGACGACCTCCTCGAGGACGGGAAGCCCAAGCCCACGGCCTGGGTGCGGGCCTTCTGCGAGGGCGAAAGCGGGCGCAGGTCCTGGTGCGCCTATATCCTGGGCGACCTCTACTACCTCCTGAAGAACTTCCCGGACGCCGTCCGGCGCGGCTTCGATCTCTACATGGAGTCCGACATCCCCCTGGGCAAGGGGGTCTCCTCCTCCGCTGCCATCGAAGTCGGTCCCATGAAGGCCATGGCCGCGTTGTACGGCATCGAAGCCCGCGGAGTGGAGCTGGCGCTCTGGACCCAATGGGTCGAGATCGCCCTGACCGGCGCGGCCTGCGGCGTCATGGACCAGCTCGCCGTGACGATGGGCGGGGAGTCCAGCTTTATCCCCATGCTCTGCCAGCCCTGCGAGCCGCGGGCCCCGGTCGCCCTGCCCGCCAACCTCCGGGTATGGGGCATCGACTCGGGCGTCCGCCACTCGGTGGCCGGCATCGAGTACGAGGCCGCGCGGGCGGCGGCCTTCATGGGCTACGCCTTCCTCTGCGACATCGAGGGCCTCGCCGCGAGCCTCGACGAGTCGGGCATCGTGCCCCGCTACGTCGATCCGCGCTGGGACGGCTACCTGGCCAGGCTCTCGCCCTCGCTCTTCAAGGAGCGCTACGAGGCCCGGCTCCCGAAGAGCCTCAGGGGAGTCGATTTCCTGGCCTCCCATCCCCTCCATCTCGACCCCCACACCCGGGTCCTCCCGGGAATCGACTATCCGGTCCTGGGGGCAACGCGTTATGCGGTCGAGGAGAACTGGCGAGTCAGCCTCTTCTACGAGATCATCGCGGGCAACTCGGGGGGGGCGGGGCCGGGCGCCGCCAAGGCCCTGGGCGAACTCATGTACGCCGCCCATCTCGGATACACGGACTGCGGCCTCGCCTCCGACGCCACCGACCTCCTCGTGCGGCTCGCCCGGAGGGAGGCCCCCCACGGCGTCCTGGGCGCCAAGATCACGGGAGGAGGGGCGGGCGGGACGGTCGCCTTCCTCGGCTACGCGGGCGCCGAGACCGAGGAGGCCATCCGGCGGATAGCGGCGGACTACCGGAGGAAAAGCGGGCTCGAGCCCTATCTCTTCGACGGGTCCTCGCCGGGGGCCGACGCCTTCGGGGTGCTCAAGGCGCGCCTTTGAGCCGCTTTTCAGCCCTTTGGGCGGGCTATCGCCCTCCTGTCGCCCACGTTGCGCGACATCGTGCCGACCAATCCATCCGCGAAGGAAGCGAGCGATGAGCAAACGACGAATACGGGTCCCCTTCTTCGAGACGGGGGTCAAGAACTACCTCTTCGGCGACGACGTGCTCGATCTGGCCAAGGCCGCCGACGCGGCGGCCGCGGAGAACGACGTCGACGTCCTCTTCATCGCGCCGTACACGGAGATCCGCAGGGTGAGCGAGGCCTGCCCCCACCTCGTCGTCCTGGCGCCCTACATGGATACGCTCAGGCCGGGGCGCGGCCTGGCCGACGTACTGCCCGAGGCGCTCAAGGCGGCCGGCGCCCAGGGCGTGGTCATCAACCACTGCGAGCGGCCCATGACGCTGTCGGCAATCAGGAAGACGATCGAGCGGGCCGACGAGCTCGACATGCTCTCCTTCGTTTGCGCCGACACGGTCGCGGAGGCCAGGGCCTTGGCCGAACTGCATCCGGACATCCTGAACCCGGAGCCCTCCGAGCTCATCGGGAGCGGGGTGGCCAGCGACATGGGCTACATACTGGAAACGCTCCGCGCGATCAAGGCGATCGATCCCGGCATCATGGTGGAGCAGGCGGCGGGGATCACGACCGCCCGGCAAGTCTACGACGCGATCATGGCCGGCTCCGAGGCCGCGGGCGCGGCCAGCGGCATCGTCAATGCCGCGGACCCCAGGGCCCTCCTCTTCGAGATGGTGAGCCAGGTGAGGAGGGCGCGCGAGGATCTGATCAGGCAGGGCCGCCTCGCGGCGGCGGAATCGGCTCGGGGAGGCCGTTGAGCATGGTATACAGAGAAGCGTTCGAACTCGTGTCCAACGAGAAGATGCCGACCTTTCACGACGTCACCGAGATGGCGGGCGCGGTCGTCGCGCGCTCGAGGATCGGGAACGGCATCGTCGTCGTGTACTCCCACCACACGACGTGCAGCGTGATCACCCAGGAGGCGGCCTTCGACCGCTCGACGACCGGCCTCGAGACCCTGCAGCAGGACTTCGTCGAGGCCTTCGAGAGCTTCATGCCGGTGCAGAGGCGGAAAGGGATGTACCTCCATCCCGGCCCCAAGGCCCTCGCCTTCGCCCAGGAGCACGGGGAGGACGAGCGCTGCTGCCACAACACCGACGCGCACCTGCGGTCCGCCCTGGTCGGGAGGAGCGCGACCGTCGTGCTGATCGACGGCCGCATGGACCTCGGCGAGTTCGGCCGGATCTACTTCGTCGACTTCGACCAGACCCGGGCGCGGAAAAGGACCGTGCAAGTGCAGGTCATCGGGGAGTAGCGGCCTTCTGAATCGGCTAGGCGGGGTCCCCTTCGCGCGCCGCGCGGTTGATCGTATCGCTATTGATCAAAACAACGTTTTCGCTTTCCAGACCGAGGAAGGCAGACGGGCTTTTGCATCTGCTTTTGTGCTCGGCGCGGCAAGGCCGTCAGGCCAGCGGAACCCGTTAAGGTAATCCTTTACCGACGCGAAGGCGGGTTCGCCTTCAACTATGTAGAGTAGCTGGAATGTATTTGAATAGGTTGGAGCTGTGGCAGCAAGCATCGATTTCATATAGCCGAGCACCTGAGGCATGTCCGCCAGGGCGAACGCCGTTGTGGGGCGGTTGTATCCACCAATCGCTGCCGGCAGTGTATTGTAAGAAGGATAAGTGGCATCCTGCAATACAATCCCCGTTCCTTTTTTAGTTGCGGCATCATCCCATGCGCCGGAATAGATCTCCATTCGCTTGAAGCCAGCCATCATGATGTAGCTCCCGAAGCTATTGATCGCGCATCCTATCGGTTTGGCGAGGATCGATCCGTCGGCGGATATCGTGCCTTTCATCGTATAGTAGATGGCAGATTTCGCGTTGGCGGTGTTGAACACCTGCCCTGTAGGATCTTGAAGGAAAATGCCTTCTTCAAAGAAGAAAGCTTTCGTCGTAGGGTTAAATTCCACGAGGATATCAACGCTTCCATCGCTGCTAAGCCCATGGTAGCGTACTCCGCTCGTCAACCTATCGGCTGTGCCGTCCTCGAAATAATGGACGGCAAAGGTAACTGTTGTTCCAAGGAAGGCCATCTGGAAATTGCTTCCCTCATCCAATGCCGCGCCACCGTCGATAAAACCTGATAATGCGGGACAACCGAGGGCTACGTTGTATGCCGCTCCGGTCATGGTGTCATTGGTCACCACCTTGGCGTGTTTCGCATCGGCATTAGTGGAAAACATTAATTTGGGCTTATAGTTCGTGCGGTTGTCTGCGGGAGGTAAAGTTGTGCTTGTGGTGCTGGTCGTTGAGGTCGTCGTCGTAGTAGTGAGCCCCATGAGTTCGGAAAAAAATTGACACGAAGAAAGGCTCGCCGCACAAAAAACAATTCCAAAAATGATTGCCATGGTTTTTTTCATTGTTTCCTCCTATAAAATATCAATATATAAATCGACTACGATGCATTCATTTCATGCCTTTACAAGCAGAGTCAGAACCCCTGCCGATACGTGACGGCCCCGTAGATGGCTTTTGCTATGTCGTTCGTATCGACGAAGTGGGAATTGTTGTTCAGCTCGAATGAGTTGGAGAAATAGGGATCGTTTATCTTGTATATCCCGTTCACTTTTTTCGTGATGAGCACCCAATGATACCCATATCCATTGCTCGGAGTAGTGACCAATTTCAGCTTGACGAGAACTGGAACGTCCTGTTCGAGAAGGAGATCGATGACTGTCATGTCGGCGGGAACGTTTTGCCAGCTGTAGGGTCCTACAAGTACGATTTTATTGTCATCCCAGGCTCGAATGACCGTGAAGTCCAGAAAACCATCTGTATATCCCCTTTGATTCACGATCCATGCGCTGAGCTGTCCCGGGTCGGTGTCGTATCCATAGTACTTCAGCAGCATGGCTATCGAGGTGGTGACGCAGCCATATGAGCCAATGGTGTAGAAGGGTGAGCCCATCTGGTTCCCGGACCAACGTGCATCGGTTTGCATGAAGATGGGCACCGAAGACGGCAGCGTGGACGAACCAACGGCGTCGGATAGATCGCTGTCCCGAGTGACTCCGTTATATGCCTGGATTTTGTAGAACCAGGTTTGACCCGCACCGAGGTTGTCATCTGTGTAGGTGGAGATTTTCACTGTGCCCGGGTAGTTTAAACATGTGTACGGTCCAGAGGCGCTGGAAGATCGATGCAGCTTGTATGAGTTGGTGCCTCCATTATCAGAGACGAGATTCCATCCTAAGGAGACAGTCGACCGAGTTCTTCCTGTAATTTTTAACCCAGTCGGCGTACTCGTCTTCTGTGGTGGCGTGACAGTTGTCGTAGTAGTGCTGGTAGTTGTCGCTGGAGGAGTCGAGGTCGTAGTCGTCGAGGGTACAGTGGTTGATGTGGTGGTACTTGTCGTAGTGATGGAAGTACTCGTTGTTGACGGGACGACTGTCGATGTAGTCGTAGAGGAAGTGCTTGTAGTGGTGGTTGGGTAGGGCCAACTAGGAAACTTATCTATATCGCATGAGATCATGGTGATCATGGAAATCAGCAGAAAAATCCAAAGGGTCTTTTTCATTTTACCTCCCGTTATGATGACACGTACGATTATGATATTCCCCAGCTTTGCTGGATGTAAAATTAATTGTTTTTGCTTAGCAGTAAAGATTATTCCCCTTGAAAGTAAAATGATGCTTAAGGGAAATATTTCTATTTGGGTATTCCCGTTGGGGCTATTAAGTACTATGATATATCCAACTAATAGTCTCTCCATTTCAAAGATAGCTTTGCGCGCCATTACTTACAGAAGCAGATCGCGCAAATCAAGTTAGAATTTTTAGCTTCCGATACGCTGACGATGATTAACTGCGCCTTTTAAAAGAATCTCACTGGCCAAACCCCAATCCATCCTTGGTTTTTTATCAATGTCATACCTTGAGTACAACTCCAATGGTTCCCAGTTAAAAGATCAATTACATCCTGAGCCAAATAGATATTCGGCGTTCCAGTAGAACTCCACATCCATTCATTATAGGTGAGATGGATTTTTCCAGTTTTTATTATAGCATTATATAGCAAATTCATCATTTCGATTGATGGCATTAGCCAATCATCATAACCGTCATGGACATAGGAATCACATACACTGTTAGCCATATGCCAGTTCATCATGTTCATACCCCAATTCAGCATACCTTGATCTAGGTAGGCAGGTGCTGCTTCTATATATTGAAAATCACCAAACAAGTATTTTGTATCTGAAATAATTGTACCGCCAGCTGGACCGACATCACCAATAATAAGTGCTCTCCACTTTGCATAAAGAATCACATTATTTGATGGCATTATTAAAGTAGAATTTGCTGCAATATCAACTCCAGTACCATCTGCAGAAGTATTCCAGCATGAAAATATTAGTTTTGTCTTTTTTAAGTCTCCATTATTGCCGAGAATTGTCACGATCGCATTTTGATGGTAGTCATTGTTATCAGTTGGCGAAGACCCACTTGTTGCTCCATTAGCATCATAGGTTACTTTGTAAATTGGAAGCAGTATCCACTTGGCATATAATGTCACATGCGTAGCACCCATAGTGAAAGTGTTTCCTGCCTCGTATGTCGTACCAGAGCCATCGGCCTTTGTTTCCCAACCGACCAGTGTATATCCTGACTTAATGAGATGGTCAGTGTTGCTTAACACTGTCACAGATGCACCTTGTAAATAATTATTACTATCAGTTGGCACAGAGCCACTCGTGGCTCCATTCGCCTCGTAGGTCACCTTATAGGTCGGTAGCACAATCCACTTGGCATACAATGTTACGTTCGCAGCACCCATCGTAAAGGTGTTATCAGCTTGGTATGTCGTACTGCTTCCGTCTGCCTTCGTATTCCAACCGCCGAAGTTATAGCCTGTTTTCACAAGACTACTATCATTGCCCTTTACGATGACTGTTGCCCCTGATGCATAACTACTTGTGTCGGTGGGGACAGACCCTCCAGTGTTTCCGTTGCCGTTGTAGGTGACAGTGTATGCCTTAGTGATAGTTAGGACCCTTTCGGCGGACTCTTTTACGGTAGAATCTGAAGCCGTAGCCTTAGCCTTGATGGTATAGGTCCCCTCGGCGACCGCGTGCGCGGAATATCTCCAGAGCGTCCCTGAAACCAGGCTCGCGTCCCCCATTTTTGTCTCTCCGGCGTATATCCCTATGGTACTTATCGTTCCTGCGGAAT
>JAJTBU010000088.1 GCA_021286735.1 bacterium | reverse complement strand
CGATGATCACCTCGCCGATGAGATCGCGGGCGTTGCCGACGGCGCTCATGTAGGGGCGGTCGAAGGGGAAGCCGTTCTTGGCCGCGAAGGACTGGGACGCGACGAGCTCGGCGTTCGCCTTGGCCCTCGCCTCGGGATCGGCCCAGGCAGAGTTGCGCGCCATCGTGATGTTGGCCATCAGGCCCTGCTTGGCGAGTTCCTTGCTCGTGGCCCATTTGATGAAGTCCATGGCGAGCGCCTTGTTCTTGGACTGGCGCGCCACGGCCATGCCCCAGGAAACGACGATGAAGGGCGAGTTGGTCTTGGGTCCGGCCGGGAGGTTGGCGATGCCGACATCGGCCGCGGGCACCTGGCTCTTGGCGGGGTCGACGATCTGGCCGTAGAAGACCGAGGCGTCGGTCCACATGGCCACCTTGCCTGCCTGGAAGAGCGGCATGATGTTTTCCCAGGACATGGAGGTCACGCCCACCGGCCCGTAGTTGGCCAGCATCTTGCCGTAGAAGCGGATGGCGTCCAGCGCCTCCTTCTTGTCGAAGACGGCGACGCCCTTATCGAGGTAGCGGCCCCCGTAGTTGTACACGTAGCTGGAGAGCTGGGTGACGGCGGCGGCGCCCTTGCCGCGGGAGGCGAAGCCGGCGACGTCGGCGGTCTTCAGCGCCTTGGCGGCCTTCTCGAGCTCGTCGAAGGTCTTGGGCACGGCGATGCCCGCCTTCTTGAGGAGATCCTTCCTATAATAGAGGACCTGCCACTCGGTGACGAGGGGAACGATGTAGGCCTTGCTGCCGAACTTGGCGACGCCCATCGCGCTGTCGGGATAGTCGGAGAAGTCGTAGCTGGGGAGCGGCTCGTACCAGCCGTTCTTGTAGAACATCTTGCCTTCCTGCAGCGGCCTCGTCATGAAGACATCGGCGGTGGAGGAGCTGGTGGCGAATTCGGTGGTGAGCTTGGTGGTGAGCTGGCTCTCCTGGAGGCTCTCGACGTTCACCTTGACGCCGCTCGCCTTCTCGTATTCGGGGATCATCGTCTTCAAGAGATCACCGTAGGGATGGTTCGCCAGAAGCACTCGGATTTCCTTGCCCTGCGCCCCCGCCCCGAAGACGACGGCGAGCATCAGCGCAAGCGCGATCAACTTGACTCTCATGAAGGCCTCCTTCACAAAGCATTGCAATATTCGAAATTTAGTATCCAACGTTTTTTTTGCGTCGTCAAGCTTTTTGAATGAAAGTTTTTTTCTCCATGAAGAATATTTTTTTCTCGAACTCCTTTACAGATTCGAGCGGACGATGCTACAAAGATGGTAAGGAAGCACCGGAATGGCGGAACAAAGCTGCATGTATAGGATCCACTCGATGGGCGGCGCCTTGAGCGACAAGGAGCGCAAGGTCGCCGAGTATATCGTGTCCAGGCCCTCTGAGGCGGTCCACCCGAGCATCGAAGAGTTGGCGGCGAGCATCGGCGTCTCGGTCTCGACCTTGCTGCGCTTCGTCAAGAAACTCGGCTACGGGGGCTACCAGCAGTTCCGCATAGCCCTGGCCACCGAGACCCTCGCGCCCGAGTCCCGCTACTACGAGACCGCGGTCGCCAGCTCCCAGGATCCCGTGGCGGTGGCCTTTTCCGTCGCCAGAGGCGCCCTCGACATGACCGAGAAGTCCCTGGACCGCGCCACCCTGGCCAAGGTGGCCGCCAAGGCCTGCGTCGCCCCGGCCTTCTACATTTTCGGGCTCGGCGGTTCCGGCGTGGTCGCCAAGGACGCCGTCCACAAGTTCGTCCGGGCGGGGCTGCGCTGCCAGACGGCGGAAGACTTCCACTTGCAGCTGATGATGGCCTCGCAGGCGGGTCCCGACGATCTCGCCCTCGTCGTCTCGAACACGGGCTCCAACAAGGACACCCTCACCATCGTCGAGGTGCTCAGGAAAACGGGCTGCAAGGTCGCGGCCATCACCACCTACCCGCGCTCGCCCCTGGCCAGGGCCGCCGACTATCCCCTCGTCTCCTCGGCGCCGGGAGCTTCGGTCATATCGGAGGCCTTTTCGGCGCGGATCGCCCATTTGGCCATCATCGACGCGATCTACATCGAAGTGATGGAGACGCTCAAGGAAAAGGGACTCGAAAACGTTGAGAAAATGCGCTCCGCCATCGCGGGCAGAAGAATTTAGCAAAAAATAGACTGGAGGCAGCCATGAAGGCAGACATAGGGTTGATCGGACTGGCCGTGATGGGCGAGAACCTGGTGCTCAACATGGAGAGCAAGGGCTTCGCCGTGGCGGTGTACAACCGGACGACGAGCAAGGTGGACGATTTCCTCGCCGGGCGCGGAAAAGGGAAGAGAATCCTGGGCGCGCACTCGCCGGCCGAGCTGGCGGGCATGCTCGCCTCGCCGCGCAAGGTGATGATCATGGTCAAGGCGGGCCAGGCCGTGGACGACACGATCGCCCAGCTTCTGCCCCACCTCGACAAAGGCGACATCATCATCGACGGCGGCAACTCGAACTACGAGGACACGAGGCGGCGCTGCGCAGAGGTCGAGGCCGCGGGCCTGCTCTACATCGGCACGGGCGTGTCCGGCGGCGAGGAGGGCGCCCTCCTGGGGCCGTCCCTCATGCCGGGCGGATCGGCCGCGGCCTGGCCCTCGGTGAAGCCGATCTTCCAGGCTATCGCGGCGAAGGTCGAGGACGGCAGCCCCTGCTGCGACTGGGTGGGCGCCGACGGCGCCGGCCACTTCGTCAAAATGGTGCACAACGGCATCGAGTACGGCGACATGCAGCTGATCTGCGAGGTCTACCAGATCATGCGCGACCGCCTGGGCATGACCGAGGACGAGATGAGCGCCGTGTTCGCCGAGTGGAACTCGGGCGACCTCGATTCCTATCTCGTCGAGATCACGCGCGATATCCTGAAATACAAGGACGAGGACGGCGGCCCCCTGGTGCGTAGGATCCTCGACACCGCCGGGCAAAAGGGCACGGGCAAATGGGCCGGCATCGCCGCGCTGAACTTCGGCGTCCCCCTCACCCTCATCGGCGAGTCGGTCTTCGCGCGCTGCCTCTCGGCGGCCAAGGCCGAGCGCGTCGGGGCGGCCAAGGTCCTTGCCGGCCCCGCGCTGGGGAGATCCGCCAGTGACCGCGCGGCCTTCATCGCCGACCTCGGCGCCGCGCTCTACGCCGCCAAGGTGGTCTCCTACGCCCAGGGCTTCCTCCTCATGAAGGAAGCGGCCAAGGAATACGGCTGGAAGCTGGACTTCGGCTCGATCGCCCTGATGTGGCGCGGAGGCTGCATCATCCGCTCGGTCTTCCTCGGCAGGATCAAGGAAGCCTTCGACGCGAACGGGGAGCTTTCGAACCTCATGCTCGCGCCCTTCTTCGCGGAGAAACTCGCCGGAGCCCAGGCCAGCTGGCGCAGGGTCGTCGCCGAGTGCGCTTTCGCGGGCATCCCCGCCCCGGCGCTCTACTCGGCCCTCTCCTACTACGACGGCATGCGGACCGAGGTGCTGCCGGCAAACCTCCTCCAGGCCCAGCGGGACTACTTCGGCGCCCACACCTACGAGCGGACCGACAGGCCGCGCGGCGAGTTTTTCCACACCAACTGGACGGGGCACGGCGGCTCGACGGCGGCTTCGACCTACAACGTCTAAAGGAGCAGCGCGATGGCACTGAACATAAAGGCCAAAAAGGCCGATTCCCTCGATTTCCTGGCATTGGGAGCCCTCGTCACGAGGCTCGACCCGGGCATCGTCCCCTTCGGTTTCGCCGACACCTACCAGATCCACGTGTCGGGCGGTGAGTGCAACGTGGCGGCGAACCTGGCCCGCTGCTGCGGACAGGAGACGGCTCTTGCGAGCGCCATGGTCGACTACCCGATCGGCGCCAAGATCGAGGCCGAGGTCCGCGCGATGAACGTGCGGGGCATCTACAAGCGCTTCAAGCACGACGGCGTGCGCGGGCCGAACATGGCCCAGGTGTGGTCGGACCGCGGCCAGGGCGTCCGCGCCCCCGTGGTCTTCTACAACAGGGCGAACGAGGCGGCCGCCCTCCTCAAGCCGGGCGACTTCGACTGGGACGCGCTCTTCTCCCGCGGCGCGCGCTGGTTCCACTCGGGCGGCATCTTTTCCGCCCTTTCCGCGACGACGCCCGAGCTCGTCATCGAGGCGATGAAGGCGGCGCGCAAGGCCGGCGCCGTCGTCTCCTTCGACCTGAACTACCGCGCCAAGCTCTGGGCCGCGAACGGCTCGAGCGCCTCGGCGCCGGAGATCCTGGGGCGCATCGCCGAGCAGGTCGACGTGCTCGTGGGCAACGAGGAGGATCTGCAGATGGGCCTCGGCCTCAAGGGGCCGGACATCCACGCGGCCTCGAAGCTCGACCCCGAGGCCTTCTACCGCACCATCGACGAGGTCAGGGCGCGCTGGCCCAACGTGAAGGCGGTCGCGACCACGCTGCGCGAGGTGAAGTCGACGAACCGGCACCTCTGGAGCGCCGTGCTCTGGCTCGAAGGCGAGCGCTACGCCGCCCCGACCTGCGAGCTCGATGTCTACGACCGCGTCGGCGGCGGCGACGGCTTCGCGGCGGGGCTGATCTACGGGCTCCTCGAGGGCAAGACTCCGCAGGAGGCCCTCGCGCTCGGCTGGGCGCACGGCGCCCTGCTCACCACCTTCCCCGGCGACACCACGATGGCGACGCTGGACCAGGTGGTTTCCTTCGCGAAGGGCGGCTCGGCGCGCATCCAGCGCTAGCGCGATCCGCGGCGGCGCCATCGCGCGATGGCGCGGGCTCCGCGAAAGCACCTATCTCATGCGCAAGGAGGCGGTCGATGAAGGCTCTCGTCCTCGAAGACTACAAGAGGTTCGTCTACAGGGATTATCCTGATCCGAAGCTCCGCGGGCCCGACGACGTGCTCGTACGCGTGAGGGCGGCGGCGATCTGCGGCTCCGACGTACACGGCATGGACGGCTCGACGGGCCGGCGCGTCCCGCCCGTCGTGATGGGCCACGAGGCCGCCGGCGAGATCGTCGAGGTCGGCGCCGAGGTTTCCGACTTCGCGCCGGGGGACCGCGTCACCTTCGATTCGACCGAATACTGCGGCGAGTGCTTCCACTGCCGCCGCGGCGAGGTGAACCTCTGCGAGAACCGCCGCGTGCTGGGCGTCTCATGCGCCGAGTATCGGAGGGACGGGGCCTTCGCCGAATACATCGTCCTGCCGCGGCGCATCCTCTACCGGATTCCGGAGGGCCTCGATTTCGTCGGGGCGTCGATAGCGGAGCCGGCGGCAGTGGCGGCGCACGCGGCGGCGATCACGCCGACCGCGATGGGCGACAGCATGGCGGTGGTCGGCGCGGGACTCATCGGCCTGCTCCTGATCCAGATTCTGCGCGCGCACAGCCCGGCTGCCATCATCGCGCTGGAGACCGACCCCGAAAGGAGGGCCGCGGCCCTCGCGGCCGGTGCCTCGGCCGCCCTCGACCCCGCCGCCCCCGGAACCCGCGCGGCCATCCTGAGCCTCTCGGGCGGTCGCGGCGTCGATCGCTGCTTCGAGGCCGTCGGCGCCACCGCGCCGATCGCCACGGCCATCGCGGCGACCCGCAAGGGCGGCTCGGTGACCCTGATCGGCAACGTGAGCCCGACCGTCGAGATTCCGCTCCAGTCGGTCGTCACGCGGCAGATCGCCCTCCTCGGCTCCTGCGCCACGGCCGGAGAGTACCCCCTCGTCCTCGACCTTCTGTCGAAGGGCGCCATCGACGCCCGCTCCATCGTGAGCGCCGTGGCGCCCCTCTCCGAGGGCGCCTCCTGGTTCTCGCGGCTCTACGCCCGCGAGAAGGGCCTTCTGAAAGTGGTGCTGGAGCCCTGAGGGGCGGACCGCGCCGACCGACCGCAGCCGACCCCCTCGACGGGGGCGCTCTCTGGAGGATCATCGATGGGAAAGTTAAAGTTCGGCCTCTACGGCTACGGCAAGGTGGCCCAGCTCCACGCCAAGGCGATCGCAGCGAGCGGGCGCGCCACCCTCGTGTCGGTCTGCGGGCGCGATCCCGGAAAGGCGGCGGCCTTCGCCCGCAGCTGGGGCATCGAGGCGCGCGCCACCCCCGCCGAGATGGCCGAGCGCGACGGCGCCCAGGCCGTCGTGATCACCACGCCCCACCCCCTCCACGCCGCGCAGGCGATCGAGAGCCTCGCCGCTGGCCTCCACGTCCTCGTCGAAAAGCCGATGGCCCTCCAGGTGGCCGACTGCGACGCCATGATCGCCGCCGCCCGCTCAAGCGGCCGCACCCTCGGCGTGATCAGTCAGCGCCGCTGGTATCCCTCCTGCCTCCGCGTCAAGCGCGCCATAGACCGCGGCGAGATCGGAGCCCCCCTGCTGGGCCAGGTCATCATCCTGGGCTGGCGCGACGAGGCCTATTACCGATCCGACCCCTGGCGCGGCTCCTGGGACAAGGAGGGCGGCGGCGTCATCGTCAACCAGTCGCCCCACCAGCTCGACCTCATCTCCTGGTTCATGGGCCCTGTCGCCGGCGTCTCGGGGACCTGGATCAACGCCAACCACCCCTACATCGAGGTGGACGACAGCGCGGTCGCCACCGTCAATTTCCGCTCAGGCGGCCTCGGGTCGATCTTCGTCTCCAATTCGCAGAAACCGGGCATCTACGCGAAAGTCTGGGTGCACGGCGGCTCGGGAGCCTCGGTCGGCGTGCAGACCGACGGCGGCGCCATGTTCATAGCGGGCAGGAGCGGCGTCGCCGAGCCGCCCTTCAACGACATGTGGACCATTCCCGGACAGGAAGCCTCCCTCGAAGCCTGGAAGCGCGAGGACGAGGCCTTCTTCTCCAAGATCGACGCGACCTGGTACTTCTTCTCGAAGCAGGTCGACGACTTCGCCGCCGCCATCGAGGCGGGCGTTCCGCCGAGCGTCACGGGCGAGGATGGCCGCGAGGCCGTCAAGATCATGGAGGGGATCTACCGTTCGTCGGCGGCCAAGGCCACCATATTCTATTCGTGACTCCATGAAAGCGAAGGGGCGGCCCCCAAGGACCGCCCCTTCGCCTAAACAGCCGACTCCCTACATCTCGGCTTCGTCGGCTTCCTCGAGCACGGCCTCGCCGCCGTTCGCCGACTTCTTGTTAATCTCGTTGATCATCTTGTAGACGTATTCGCGATCCTCGCCCTCGAACTCCAGCTTGGGGATCAGTCTCGAGAAGAAGCCCTGAACGAAGTGCTCCATCTTGGACACCTCGTCGACGTAGTTCGACTCGTGGTTGAGCATCATGACCGTGCAGGAGAGCGGCTTGTTGTAGGTGCCGATGATCCGGAAGCCCAGCTTCTGGTACATGCGCACCAGCCTCGCCTCGTCGGTGAACACGTCGAGGAAGATCGTGTCGATCCCGCGGCCCCTGATGTAGAGATAGGCGAGCACCATCAGGCTGAAGGGGATGATCGAGCCGCGCTCCTCGCGGATGATGGCCAGCCGGTCGATCTCGGCGTAGGGCTGCCCGTCCAGGAATTCCGACAGGTCGTAATTGTTCTGGATGGGGATCATCCCCTCGATCTCGCTCAAGTGGACCGTCGTGGTGCCCACCGGCTGCATACCCTTGTAGGCGAGGAGATGGAAGGCGCCGTCGTCGTTGGTGCGGTGGATCGTCTCCTCGAGGTACCCTTTCTCGCCGACCAGGATCTTCCTCTGCAGGTAGAAGCTGTCCTCGAACTGCCGCACGTCCTTGGCGTGGACGAATCGGATCTTGTTCCGGTCCATGTTGGCGGCGGGCAGCACGATCTGGAAGGCGGTGCCGCGGTTCTCCTCGCTGTTGATGATGATCCTGCCGCCCAGCTTGGAGACGATGTGGTGCGCTATGCTCAAGCCCAGGCCGGTGCCGGCGCCGGGCTCCTTGGTCGTGAAGAAGGGGTTGAACACCTTGTCCAGGTGCTGCTTCTTGATGCCGGCGCCGGTGTCCTGCACCGTGACGATGACGTCCGCGTCCTCCTGGCGCGCCGAGAGCGTCAGCGTGCCGTCGCCGTTCATCGCCTGCACCGCGTTGACGATCAGGTTGAGGAAGACCTGCTGCAGCTCGGTGGCGTTGGCCTGGATCTCGCTCGTCTGGTCGTAGTTCTTGCGCACGGTGATGGAGCCGAAATCGATGCCGCGCATCGCGAGCTTGAGGGAGTTCTCCACGATCGTCACCGCGTTGACCACGTCGGGCTGGCTCTTCGTCTTGCGCGAATAGACCATCAGGTCGCGGATCACCTCGGCGGCGTTCTGGGCGTAGCGGATTATGTCCTGCGTGTATTCCTGCATCCTGCTGCCCTCGGCCGCCTCCGGCAGCATGAGGTCGGCGGTTCCGAGTATCGCGCCCAGCGGAT
>JAJTBU010000087.1 GCA_021286735.1 bacterium | reverse complement strand
CGAGGATGGCCACCAGGCCGAAGAAGAATTCGGGGATGGAGACGCCGACCATGCCGGCGACCGTGAGGAAGGTGTCCGTGGAGCTGCCCCGCTTGAGGGCGCCCAGGAGTCCGAGGGCGCAGCCCAGGATCGAGGAGAACACGAGGGCCGCCAACGAGAGCTCGAGGGTGGCCGGCAGGCGCGAGAAGACGATCTCGCGGATGGCCACGCCGCTCGTCAGGCTGTAGCCGAAATCGCCGCGGAGCACGTTCCCCAGCCAATGGAGGTAGCGCACCAGGAAGGGGTCGTTCAGGCCCAGCGACTCGCGCATGGCCGCCAGTTGGCTCGCGCTCATGTTCGCCATGGCGTCGGGGCTCACCATGAAGGAGACCGCGTCGCCGGGCGTCAGCTCGAGACCCAGGAAAATCAGGAACGTCATGACCAGCAGCATGGGAATGAAGCTGAGCACGCGTCGGACAATGTATTCGAACATCGGTGGGACAATCCTCAATGACCGTGGCCGCGGGCGGCGGCCGACCCGAGACGGGCGCCGCCGCCCCGCACCCTCGGGCGAAATCCCGAAATCCCGCGGACGGGCCCAAGGCGCCGCCCGCCGAAAACTCTAGCGAGCCAGACTCAGGGCTTCGGGAACTTGTTGACGAAGAACAGGCGCGTGTAGCGGATGTTGACCGGGGTCACCTTGAGGTGGGACATCTTCTCGAGGGCGAGGACGTCCTCGATGCTCTTGGTGTAGGCGTAGTCGAGCTGCTTGGCCGCGGCGTTCTTGACCAGGTTGGGATCGGACTCGCCGGAGGGGTACATCTGGATCTCGTCGATCTTGGCGTCGCCCTCGTGGTATTCCTTGAAGGGGACGAAGGTGGCGTAGTTGCCCATGGAGACGGTCTTGAGCATGAAGGGGCCGGAGCCGACGGGCTTCTGCCAGAACTCGGCCTGCTGGAACTTGGCCGGATCCACGTTGGCGAAGTACTTTCTGGGCAGGGGCGGGAACTGGGAGAAGCAGAGCAGGGCGTTCGGGAAGGCGTTGGCGAAGCTGAAGGTGACGGTGCTGCCCGAAACCTTGATACCGCTTATGCCGGAAGCCTTGCCGTCCTTGAAGGCCTGGTACCCTTCGATGGACTTGAGCATGGAGCCGAACACGGCGTGGATGGCGGGCACCTTGGCCGCGAACTCATAGGTCCACTTGACGTCGTCGGCGGTGATGGCCGAGCCGTCGTGCCACTTGATGCCGGGCTTCAGGGTGAAGGCGATCTCCTTGTCGTCGGAGGAGACCTTGTAGGTGGCCAGCTGGGGCCTGAAGTCGGAGAGGTCGGCGTCGGCCACGATCAGGTGGTCGAAGAGGACCTTCGTGCCCATGAAGAGGCCGGGATTCAGGAAGGGAGTCTCGAAGAAGGACACGGGGCCGCCGTTGGTCTTGAGCACCTTCTTGCCGGAGGCGTCCGCGGGGAGGTCCCAGTTGACGATCTTCCAATCGTAGTTGTACTGCTCGTTGCCGAAGCCGGCGCCGGCCCTGTTGAGCTTGGTGCTGGAGACGACGAAGACCTGCTGGTAGTAGAGGGGAATGGAGGGCATGGTGTCGCTCTCGTACTGCTGGAGCTTGAAGTAGGCCTTTTTCTGCGCGACGGGGTCGACGACCTTGGTGGCCTTGATCAGGCTCTCGAGGGTGGCGTCCTTGGGCGTGTGCGAGTTGCTGGCGCCGCCGGGGAAGCGGTCGTAGTACTCGTCGAGGGCGAGGGCCGCGACGGCCGCGTAGGCCATGTCCCACTTGACGGCGGAGGGGCCGTTGACGGGATCGACGGGCGGGACCCAGAGCTGCGAGCCGAGGTCGCCCTCGAGCTTGCGGAAGGTCATCTTCATGCCGACGTCGGCCAGGTAGGCCTGGACCGCCGTCATGAAATCGACCGTCATCTGGTCGCCGTAGTAGTAGACGACGTCGAGGACGTAGTTGGAATCCCACTTGGCGTCCTTGAGGAGCTGGCGGGCCTTTTCGGGGTTGTAGGCGTACTCGGCCAGGCCGGGAACCTTCCATTCGCCGTTCGGAGTGAGGCTGTTGGCGACGATCGCCTTGCCGCTCATCAGGGTGTTCACGACGGTTTTCATGTCGATCGCGTACTTGATCGCCTGGCGGACGCGGGCGTCGGCCAAGGGACTTACCTTGCCGGCCGGGGCGGCGAATGCCACGGAAGCGGCGAGCGCGAGCAGAACGACGATAGAGAGCAGTTTCTTCATCGATGGTCCTCCTATGATATATCTGATGATATATCACCGAGATTACGATGGGTTTCCGGATCTGTCAAGAAAAAATTTGACATTCGCGCGGGCGAACTGGACAGGACTCTTGCCCGGCCGCCCCGCCAGTTCCATACTGACCGCAACCTACACCCTCTCGCAAGGAGAAAAAAATGAACCGTGCGCTGCGTCCCGCTCTAGCCCTGATCTTCGCGCTCTCGCTGGCCGCGGGTGCCTGGGCCGCCCCGGCCTTCGGCCCCTACGCATTCCGGGCGATCGCCCTGGCCGTACCATCTCGGGGCGCCTCGGTACCCGCCATCCTCACCCTGCCCGACAAGGCCGGCGCCCTCCCCCTCGTCGTCATGGCGCACGGCCACGGCGGCAGCAAGGAAGAAAACGGCGGATTCACCGCCATCGCCGAAGCCCTGGCCGCCCGCGGCGTGGCGAGCGTCAGGATGGACTTCCCCGGCTGCGGCGCCTCGACCGAAGCCTTCACCGCCAACACCCTGACCAACATGCTCGCGGACATGGAGGCGGCCCGCGCCGCCGCGGCCTCGCGGGCGCCGATCGACGCCGCGAATACCGGCGTCTTCGGCTACAGCATGGGCGGGCGCCTGGCAATCCTCTCGGCCGCCAGGGGCTATCGCTCGATGGGCCTCCTTGCGCCGGTGGGCACCGACGGTCCGGACGCGATGTTCGCCTTCATGGGCGGCAAGGATTCGTACGCGGGCTACGCCGCGAAGGCGAAAGCCGAGGGGCATGTGATCTTCACGACGCCCTACGGCCAGGTCCAGGACTTGAGCGCGAAGTGGTTCCTCGACAACGAGGCGGCCAAGGGACTTGCCGCCATCGCGACCTTCACCGGCCCCGTGCTGATCGTCACCGGCGGCGCCGACACCATCATTCCGGCGCCCGTCGTGGCGGCTACGGCTGGAGCGGCCGCCGCCAGCTCGGGCATCGAGATCGTGACGGTCGCGGGCGCGGACCACGGGTACGGCTTCTACGGCGGCGATCCGGCCCTCAAGGCCCAGACCGTCGAGGCGATCGCCAGCTTCTTCGCCCTGACGCTGCGCTGATCCAGGCGCCGGCGCGCAAACGCGGGCGGGCCCGGCCTCTCGGCCGGGCCCGCTTTTTTTCAAGGATCGATCCTAATTCCTACAGCGCCTCGGGGTCGGCGATCGGCTCGCCGGACTTGAGGAGCCTCTGCAGGGGGACGAAGGACGAGGTGTCGCCGATGAGGATGGCGCCCGCGAGCCTGCCGCCGGACAAAAAGAGCCGCCTGAAAGTGCCCTCGCCGCGCTTGGTCGCGACGGCGATGCCTGGTCCCTCGCCGATCGCGCCGAGGGAGGCGAGCTCGATGCCGCTCACCTTGAGCTTGGCGGAGAGCTGGCTGCCCTGGTAGAGCGCCGGTTCGCCCGCGGCGTTGCGCCCCGCGAAGCTTCCCTGCTCCTTGGCGGCCGGCCAGAGTCCGTACACCACGCCGTTGAACTGGGCGGCGTCGCCGGCGGCGTAGATGCCGGGCGCGCTGGTCTCCATGTGTCCATCCACCAGGATGCCGCGGTCGCAGGCTATGCCCGCGGCGGCGGCCAGCCTCGCGTTGCTCCGCACCCCGGCGGAGAAGATGACGAGATCGGCGCCGGCCGAGGAACCGTCGTCGAAGAACACGTCGGCGCCCTCGCCCGCCGGACGGACCGCGGCCGTCTTCTTCGGCAAAAGGAAAGCGAGGCCCTGCCGCTCGAGCATCGTCCGCAGGAGGGCGGCGCCGTCGGCGTCGAGCTGGCGCGGCAGGAGGCGGTCGAAGACCTCCACCACCGAAACGCACAGGCCGCGCTTCGCCAGGCTCGCCGCGGTCTCGATGCCGAGAAGCCCGCCGCCGATGACGAGGGCCCGCTTCCCGGACGCGCAGCGCGCGAGGATGCGATCGGCGTCGGCGATGGTCCTTAGGGTGAAGACGCAGTCCGAGCGACATCCCTCGACGGGCGGCAGGAAGGAGGTTGCTCCCGACGCCAGGATGAGCTTGTCGAAGGAGTCCACACCAGCCCGGGTGGATATCGTCCGCGCGGCCGTGTCGATGGATTCCACCGCGGTGCCGCGGAAGAGCTGGATGTTCAGCTTCGCGTAATATTCTGGGCCGCGGATGACGATCTTGTCGGGCGTCGCGAGCCCCCCGAGGTATTCGATCACCCTCGGTCTCGAATAATGGTAATACTCTTCTTCCGTATAGATATGGATTCCGCCCGCGGCGTCGCGCCCGCGGATCGCCTCGGCGGCGGCCATGCCGGCCACGCCGTTTCCGACGATTATGTATTTCATTTATACCTCGCGTTCCCAAGATAGCCATTCGCACGCGTCGCCGACAACCGGGAAACGCCGCGCGGATACCGCGGCCACCAGCTCCTGTACTATACTTGACTCTGCCGGGAAAGCAACGATCTCGCCCACGGTTTCCCGGCAGGAGGATGCGCGGCATGAAAATCGAGTGGAAAAAGGAAGACAAGGCGCTCTATCTTTCCGGCAGAGCGCCGGAATCGGTCAAGGTTCCCGCCTTCAACTTCTTCATCATCGAGGGCGAGGGGAATCCCAACGCGCCCGATTTTTCGGAGCGCGTCGGCATCCTCTATTCGCTCGCCTATGGGGTGAAGATGTCGCCCAAGGCGGGGATCGCCCCGGCTTCCTACGCGGAGTTTACGGTGTACCCCCTGGAGGGAGTCTGGGACATCACCGACGAGGCGAAGCTGGCCTGGACCGGCGAGCTCGACAAGGGCTCGCTGAAGTATTCGCTGATGATCCGCCAGCCCGACTTCGTCGACGCGGCCTTCGCCGGCCTGGTGCTGGAGCGCGCCGCGGCGAAAAAGCCGAGCCCGCTCTACGGCGCCGCGCGCTTCGAACGCATCGAGGAGGGCGACTGCGTCCAGATGCTGCATCTCGGCGGCTACGACGAGGAGCCGGCCAGCTTCGCGGCGATGGAGGCCTTCGCCGCGGCGCGCGGACTCAGGCGGACTTCGCGCCGCCATCGGGAGATATATCTCTCCGACCCTGGCAGGACGGCCCCCGACAAGCTCAAGACGGTGCTGCGCTTCCAGGTGGAGCGGGGCTGAGGGTCAGTCCTGCTCGCCGCGGCGCAGGGTCTCGGGAATCGTCGCCAAAAGCGGGATGCGGACCAGAAGGTCGATCCCGGCGGCCAGGAGGAAGACCCATCTCGCGCCCAGGTTGTCCCAAACGAGGCCGGCCGCGATCGTCAGGACAGCGCTGAACGCCATCTTGAAGAAGCGCAGGATCGCCATCCAGTCGCCCATGTTCTCGCCGGCCACTTGCTCGAAGGCCATGGCCGCGGAGATGACCGTCGTGACGGGGAAGACGCCCAGGAGCACGCCCGAGGCGATGAGGGCGATCGGACCGTCGGCCCATACGAGGAGGAGGTTGCTCGCCAGGAAGACGGGCGCGAGGGCGAAGAGCACCTTTTTCCTGCCGAAGCGGTCCGCGAGCTTGCCCAGCGGCACGCCCAGGACGAGGCTGACGAGGGAGGATGCGGTCACCATCGCCCCGAGGACCCAGGGGCTGGCCGCCTTCTGCTGGTCGGCGAAAAGCTGGGTGAAGGGCAGGACCATGCCAATGGGCAGGTTCGTCAGGCAGGCCACCGCGACAAAGCGGCCGAGGCCTTTCCTCTCCTTCAGAATATGGAAGGGGCTGGCCGATTTCGCCGGAGAGGCCATGCGGCCGTCGGTCAGCTTCGCGCGGACGAAGAGGAGGCAGCCCACCTCGCCCGCGGCGGCGATGAAGAAGAGGGGGCGGATGGACGGGACGGCGAGTCCGCCGAGCATCGCCACGATGCCCGCCCCGATGGCCGGGCCGATGAAGCTCATGGTGCCCTGCGCGACGCTCTCGCAGGCGCCCATGGCGGTGGCGCGGACCTTGTTGGTCAGCGAGCCGCCGCAGACGACGTTGCAGCAGAGCCCCGACTCGGCGAAGCCCAGCCAATAGACCATGATGCCCGCCATGCCCAGGAGCCAGCCGTTCGCCACGCCCAGGAGCAGGTAGGAGAACGCCACCACGGCGAGGCCGCGGACGTAGATTTTCCGCGTGCCCGAGTTCCGGATGAAGGAAGCCCCCACGAGTCCGTAGAGGGCGCTCAAGCCCATGCCGAGTCCGTTGGCGAGGCCCAGAGTGGTCCCGCTGCCGCCGAGCCCGATGAGGTAGATGCCGAGGTAGGGAAAGACGATTTGGTAGATGAGCTTGTCGATCGAAGCCCGGGTGGCCGTGACTTTCCAGTTCTTCGACAGGCCGGCGAGGGCGCCCAGCCTGCCAGAGTGCTTGTCCATGAGCGTACATCCTTATGACCGTGAGGTCTTTCGGCCTTGAGGCCTTTCGGCGATGCGCGCCCGAGGCGGCCGCCGTGCTTTCGAGCCACTATGGCACGGCGACCGCGAAGTGTCAAAGAGGGCGGGCCGGACGAGGCGCCCCATATCGGCGCGGGACGGCGCCCGGCCCGGCCCGCGGCCGCTAGAACGCGGGGACGAAGCTCCCGTTGTAGTGCGAGTCGAGGTAATCGCGCACCTTCTCGCTCTGGAGGGCCTTTACCAAAGCCACGACGCGCCAGTCTTTGGCGTCGCCCTTGCGCACAGCCACGATGTTGGCGTAGGGGGACTCGGCGCCCTCGATGATGAGATTGTCGCGCGCGGGGAAGAATCCCGCCTGCGTGGCGAAGCTGCCGTTGATCACGGAGGCGGCGGCATCGTCCAACGTTCGCGGAAGCTGGGGCGCCTCGATCTCCCTGAACACGAATTTCTTCGGATTATCGACGATGTCGCGTATCGTCGCCTTGAGGCCGGCGTCGGGCGCGAGCTTGAGGAGCCCCTTGGCTTGAAAGAGCATGAGGGCCCTGGCCTCGTTGGTCGGATCGTTGGGAATGGCGATGGTCGATCCCGCCGGGATGTCTCCGACCTTCTTGTACTTGCGCGAATAGAGCCCCAGCGGCGCGACGAACACCTGGCCCGCGGCGGGCTGCTGATCTTCACCAGCCACCAGGCGGTCCACCTCGGCGGCGACGGCAGCAGCCTGCAACTGGCCGGAGCCCCCCGATGAACGCCTTCGTCGCCATCGTCCGCCGCGACCTGCTGCTTGCCGCCCGGCGCAAGAGCGAGGTGTTCACCGCGCTGTTCTTCTTCATGATCGTGGTGAGCCTGTTCCCCCTCGGCATCGGGCCCGAGACCGCGCTGCTGCGGCGCATCGCCCCCGGCGTGTTGTGGGTCGCGGCCCTGCTGGCGGCCATGTTGTCCCTCAACCGCCTGTTCGCCGCCGACCACGCCGACGGCACGCTCGAGCAGATGGCCCTGTCGCCCACCCCGCTGGCCCTGCTGGTGGGCGGCAAGGTGCTCGCCCACTGGTTCACCGCCGGGCTGCCGCTGGTGCTGCTGGCGCCGGTGCTGGGCTTGCAGTTCGACCTCTCGGCGCGGGCGCTGGGCATCCTGATGCTGTCGCTGCTGCTGGGCACCCCGCTGCTGTCGCTGATCGGCGCGATCGGCGCGGCGCTCACCCTGGGCCTGCGCGGCGGCGGCGTGCTGCTGTCGCTGCTGGTGCTGCCGCTGTATATTCCCGCCCTGATCTTCGGCGCCGGCGCCGTCGAGGCCGACATGGCCGGGCTCGGCGCCGCCGGGCACCTGTCCCTGCTCGGCGCCCTGCTGGCGCTGGGCGCCTTCTTCGCCCCGTGGGCCGCCACCGCGGCGCTGCGGATCGCGCTCGAATAGCGTCGCCACCCTTTCGGATTCACGCCATGAGTCAGCGTCTCATCAACTGGTTCAAGTTCGCCTCGCCGGCCAGCTTCTATCCCCTCGCGGGCAAGGCCTGGCCGTGGTTCGCCGCACTCGCCACGGCCTTTTGCGCGGCCGGGCTGTGGATCGGCTTCTTCGTCGCCCCCACCGATTTCCAGCAGGGCGAGGGCTACCGGATCATCTTCATCCACGTGCCGGCCTCGTGGATGTCCATGTTCATCTACTGCGTGATGGCCTTCTGGGCGGCCATCGGCATCACGTTCAACACCCGCCTGTCGGGCATGATGAGCTCGGCCCTGGCGCCCACCGGCGCGCTGTTCGCCTTCATCTCGCTGTGGACCGGCGCCCTG
>JAJTBU010000086.1 GCA_021286735.1 bacterium | reverse complement strand
TCAGGCTGCCGCCCTTGATCGCGTCGATGGACACCGAGATGATCAGCACCGAGCCGATCACGACCTGCTGCCAGAACGAGGGGATGTTGAGCATCACCATGCCGTTGTTCAAGGTGCAGAGGACCAGCACGCCGAAGAGCGTGCCCACGATGGTGCCTCGGCCGCCAGCCAAGCCCGCGCCGCCCAGGATTACCGCCGACAAGGCTTGCATGTTGATCTCGCCCGCCGCCTGGGGCAGGGCGGCCCCGGTCTGCGCGGAGAGGAGGAGGGCCGCGATCCCCGCCATGAGGCCGTGGATCATGTAGAGGACGGCCTTGATCCTGTTGACCTTGATGCCCGCCAGGAAGCTGGCCTGGGGATTGCCGCCGACCATGTAGATGGTCCGCCCGAACACGGTGTATCGGCCAATGATCGAAAAGATCAGGTAGCAGACCAGCATGATGATAAGGGACACGGGAATGCTGCCGAAGAGCCTGTGCCTGCCGATGAACTGGAAAAGGGGATCGGCCAGGACGTAGGAGCTGCCGTCGTTTATGAGGTAGCAGATGCCTCGCATGATCTGCATGGAGCCCAGGGTCGTGATAAAGGGATTCAGCTTGAAAACGGTGATGAAGAACCCGTTGAAGGCTCCGAAGAGGAGCCCTGCGAAGAGGGCGATCGGGATCACCGCGCCGATGGGAAGATGATAATCCACCATCATCTTGCCCGCGATCATGCCGATCACGGCGATCTGCGAGCCGACCGACAGGTCGATGCAGCCCGACACGTTGATGAAGGTCATGCTGCATGCCACCGTCCCCATGATCGCCGCGTACAACCCGATGTTCAGCAGGTTCCTGGCCGAGAGGAAATGCGGCGAGGAAAGGGAGAAGAACACGAGAAGGAGGATGAGCGCCCCGAGCACGGTGATCATCGAGGACGCGTTGTCAGAGGAGGTGTAGCGCTTGATTCTTTCGGAAAACTTCATTCAATCCCGCCTTATTGTTGGGTAGCCGGCTCAGCCGCCGATGGCCATGCGGAGCACCTGCTCCTGGCTCGTCTCTTTCGCGTCCACGATGCCCATAACCTTGCCCTCGTGCATCACCATGATTTCGTCGCTCATGTTGAGGAGCTCGGGCATCTCCGAGGTGACCATGATCACGCACTTGCCCAGCCCGCAGAGATCCTTGAGGATGCGGTAGATCTCGGCCTTGGCGCCGACGTCTATGCCGCGGGTGGGCTCGTTCAGGATGAGCACCTCGGGTTCCAGCTCCAGCCAGCGCGACAGCACGACCTTCTGCTGGTTGCCGCCGGAGAGGGATTCGGCCGCCGTCCCCGCCGTGGGCGTCTTGATGCTCAGGTTTTCGATCCACTTCGCGCTGATGCGCTTTTCGGTGGCCTTGTCGATGAGTCTCTTCCTGCGCAAGGCGTAATATGAAACCATGATGTTGTTCCGCACCGAGGCGTTCAGCACCAGGCCCTCGACCTTGCGCTCGGCGGGCACGTAGGCGATTCCCGCCTTCATGGCGTCCAGCGGGTTCGCGATCTTCACCGCCGCGCCGTCGACCTTGATCTCGCCCGCCGCGTAGTTGAGCTGGCCGAAGACCGTCGGCCCCACCTCGAGATGTCCCGAGCCGAGGAGGCCGTAGATTCCGAAGATCGTCCCCTTGCGCGCCGCGAAGCTCAAGTCCCTGAAAGCCGGCCCCGTCAGGCCCTTCACCTCCAGGGCTACCTCGCCGGGAACGATCAGCTGCTGGGGATACATCACCGACAGCGTCCTGCCCACCATCATCGAGATCAGCTGCTCGCGGCTCGCCTCGGCGATGCCGATCTGGCCCGTGACCACGCCGTCGCGCAGCACCACCACGCGGTCGGCCAGCCGGAAGAGCTCGTCGAGCTTGTGCGAAATGTAGATGACGGCCACACCCATCCCGGCCATCTTGTCCACCAGGGAAAAGAGGCACTCTGTTTCCACGTCGTTAAGCGAGCTCGTCGGCTCGTCCAGGATCAAGACCTTCACCTTCTCCGCAAGGACCTTGGCGATCTCGATGAGCTGCTTCTGGGCCACCGTGCACTTGCCCAGGAGCATGCGCGGATCAAGGTCCAGGCCAACCTTGGCCATGATCTCCCTGGCCTCCCGCTCCAGGCGCTTCTGGTCCACGAAGGGCCCGCGGCGGGGAATGTTGTTCATGAAGATATTCTCGGCCACCGAAATGGTCGGCACGTAGTTGAGCTCCTGGTGCACCACGCCGATGCCCGCGGACTTGGCGTCCAAGGGAATCGTGAACGCCCTGCGGACGCCCTCGAGCTCGATATAGCCCTCGTCGCACTGGTAGACCCCGCAGAGGATCTTGATCAGCGTCGACTTGCCCGCCCCGTTCTCGCCAAGCAGCGCGACCACCTCGCCCTTGCGGACGCTGAAGTCCACATTGGTGAGTGCCTTGACTCCCGGGAAGGATTTGCTCAGGCCGACAGCCCTGAGCACGACCTCCGCGCCGTCCAGATTCCTTTTCTGCGCCACAATCGCTCCTGCTTTTCCAGTGCGCCCTGGTCCTTGTGTCAACGCCCGCGCCCCGGCTTCCGCCGGGGCGCGATGCTCTGTTTGTCTCGCTATGCCCGCCCGCCCCAGCGAAAAGGGCGGGCGCGGCCATTCCTTACTTTAAGTTGCTCCAGGGGAGGTTGTCCAACGGATAATACTTCTTGATATTGTCCCAGCTGACCGCCTCGTGGCCGATGTAGTTGTTCGGCTCGACCTTCTGGCCGGCCACCATCTTGTCCAGAATCTGGAAAATCCACTCGCCGTAGCGGTTGGGGAAGAAGCCGATGCTGGCGATCCAGTTGGTCTTGCCCTGCTTGGCGTAGAGGGCTTCGACGAATTCCCTGGCCGAGTTCTGGGACACGATCACGACCTCGTTGGTGCGGCCGGCGATCTCGGCGGCGGAATAGGCGCCGTTGGCGTAGAGATCGTTCATGGAGGCCACGGCGATGTGCGTGGAGGCCGGGTGCGCCATGAGGAAGTCCGAGAACATCTGCTGCATCTTGGCCACGTCGCCCGACGTGTCCAGGACCGTGATCTGCTTGTCCGTCACCTTGATGCCCTTGTTGCGAAGGCCGTCGGGGAACTTGTGGACGCGGGGCGCCACCGTGGCGCCGGACATGGCCTGGGCCAGGAGGACGACGTTGTCGACCTGTCCCTTCCAGTTCTTGTTGATCCAGTCGCCGGCGAACTCGCCGCCCAGGGTTCCCGCGCGGACGTTGTCGGCGCCGAAATACACGGCGCCCGGGTGCGGGATGTCGACCGCGATAACGGGGATCTTGGCCGCGTTGAACTTTTCCATGATAACCGGCGCCACGGAGCCGTCGACGTTGAACTCGATCATGTAGTCGATCTTCTGGGTGATCAGATCGTCGGCGTTGCGGACCGCGGTCGCGCCGTCGGAGGCGTTGTCCAGGCAGATGATGTCCCAGCCGCGTTTCTTGGCCTCGGTCTCGATGCCGTTGCGCACCATCTTGGTGAAGGCGGAACGCTCGTTGATGTTGGCGAACCCGATCTTGATCTTCTTGGCCGGCTTGGCCTGGGCGCCCAGGGTGCCCATCGCCAGCAGTACCATCGCGAAAACCGCAAGTACTTTTCTCATCCTCCCCTCCTTGGGAAATTGCATCCTGCGAGAATCAAGGCGCCCGCCGATCCCGGCGCGCGCCGGAAAGCCTATTCGTTGGGCAGCCGCGCGTAATCGATGCCGAGCGCCTCGGCCAGCTTGACGATCTCGTCGGCGTGGTGCCCGATGCCCAGGGCGAAATGGTGGGTCGGCCCCTCGGCCGTCCACCGCTTGAGGAAGGTCTTCAGGTCCGGCTTGAAGTAGCCGTGCGTGTTCGTGTTGCCGGTCGGGGGAATCGGCCCTTGGAGGGATTCGCCCTCGGCGATGACGAACTTGAGCCCGCCTGCCGAATTCACGGTGACGCTCAGCATGGTGAGCGGGCCTTCCTTGATCTTGAACTCGACGCCGGCGCCGCTTCCCGGCTTGCCGTGGTACTTGCTCAAGGAGCGGAGCACCGGCTTGCGGTCGGCGATATTCAGGTGGTGGGGGCCGTCGTGCCCGACCAGGATCGAGCCGGTGTTGAAGTCCATCGGGTGGAATTCGGCGAAGCTCCCGCCAATCTCCAGCCTGTCCATGATCAGCATGCCCACGCAGGTTTTCAAGTCGAACTCGCCGCACATCGGGAATCCCGCGGCGGTCAGCAGGGAATTGCCGACGATGAAGTTCGTCACCATCTTCCGCAGGTCGGAACCTTCCTCGCCCTCGTAGTAGTAGGCTAGGCCGGTGAGCCCGAGCTCGTCGATCGCCGCCTCGAGGGCCACCGCCGCGCGCGACGCCACGGCCAGGTCTGCCGCGGCGAGCGTGGAGGTCAGGGAATCGGACACCGGCGCCGGCGTGTCGAAGAAGGAGAGGATCCGTGCGCGCATCGCGTCGAGATCGGCGGCGCGGCAATTCTTGTAGTGCTTGAAGATATCCTCGGGCTCGAGCTGGACCACGTGGCAGCCGCAGGTGCGCGTCACCAGGGCGGGGTCCACGTGCATGTCGTACATGCACTCGAGGACGTGGCCCATCAGCCCGATGCGCGCGCGCTTGAGGTCGTGCAGCACGTGCGCGATGCGGCACCAGGAGCGGATTTCCGCGTCGGCTTCCTCGTCGCCTTCCCTGAGTCCGATCACGAGGGGAGGGGCCTTCCTGCCCATGCGCACCGCCACCGAGCAGAACTCAGGCACCGAGCAGAAGTCGTCGTTGCAGAGCTGCATGAAGGTGGTTCCGCGGGCGTACTCCATGGCCTTGAGCGGCTGCAGCACCACGAGGACGATGGGGATCGTGAGCGCCTGCACCAGGGGCGCGAAGGTCGCCGAGGTGGCGTAGGTCACCATGTCGATGAAGAGCAGGTCTAGGTCGGCCTTCTTGATCTCGTCCAGGGCCGCGTAGGCGGTCGGCGAGTTCTCGATCAGCCCGAAATCGCGGATCTCGACGGCGCATCCCTCGAGCTTGCGCTTGAAGGTTTCCGTCTTTTGCACCATCACCTCGCGCAGTCCCTCGAATTGTCCCCAATAAGTATGATGCCCAACGCCCAGCACGCCCACGCGCGCGTCGAGCGGTCTTCTTCGTTCGATGGTCATCGTCGCTCCTGCTTCAGCCATGGAGGGATTCTAAGCCCAAGCTTCGGAAAGGGTCAAACATAATTCGAAGAGCGAGATTGCTATTGCGTTGTAAATTAAAATATGTAATTAAATATATAATAAATAAATAGACAAAGATAAATCCTATGTTACACAATATATTTACAACTCATCGAGTAAGCTATTTGTCATTGCGTTTTGCGGAAAATGCCGCTACACTCTAAAACAATCATGCTGAGCCACAGACAGGCGGCCATCCTGCGCATGGTCCACAAATCCGGATCCCTGAGCGTCGCCGCGATCGCTGAAGCCTTTCCCGTAAGCCGCGAAACTCTGAGGAAGGAGCTGGTGTCGCTGGAGTCGTCGGGCTATCTCCGCCGCCGGTACGGCGCCGTCGAGTTCGCCGACAGCGAGGCCAGCCGCCAATGGCTGAGCGCCGAGCAGCGCCTGACCTCCTCCCAGCGGAAGGAGAAGATTCTCGAGCTCATCAAGGGGCGCAGGAACGTGAGGATCTCGGCGCTCGCCGCCCGGCTCAAGGTGTCGGGCATCACGGTGCGCTCCGACCTCCAGGCCCTCGAGCGGGCGGGGCTCGCGGTGCGCAAGCACGGCTCGGTCTCGCCGATCGCGGCGGGCGAGGGCGGGGCCGAGGCCGCCGCGCCCGACAGCTTCCCGCCCACGGCGCGCGTCCTCGGCGAGCACGCCCTCCTCCGCATCAGCCCCGGCGACACTATCTACCTCGGCTCGGGCGAGATACCGCGCTACATCGCCGCCTTCCTCCCGGCGGACGCCAACATCGCCGTCGCCACCGACGACCTCGACATACTCGCCATGCTCCGCAGGCGCCGCTACGCCTCGCCGATCCACCTCCTCCCCGGCAGGGTCCGCTCCGATTCGCCCACCATCGCCGTAGAGAACGCGCAGAGCGCCTACGCCAAGCTCGCGATCGGCAAAGCCTTCCTCGCGATTTCCTCCTACGCGGACGGAACTTACTATATGGAAAGCCCCGAGGCGGCGGCCAACGCGGCCGAGGCCGCCCGGAACGCCGCCGCCCTCTACTTCGTCCTGGAATCCGTCATGCTGGACAAGCGGGGCAAGCATGCCTTCCCCTACCGCGATTTCCGCGACAAGGTGCAGGAAATCCTGATCGACGACAGCGTCGACCAGTCGGTGATCGACTATCTCTTCCCCCGCAGGGATCCAGTCGTCATCCAAGGCGCGGACTTTTCTTATAAAAGAGGGCGCCGCCAGCGCTACCGGATCGGCTTCCTGGTCGACCGCGACCGCGGTTTCTTCATCCAGGAAGTATACAACAGCGTGCTGGACGCCGTGGCCGAGCACGGCAACGTCTCCCTGGAGATCCGGGAGACCGACCGCGGCTTCTACTCCACCATCAAGAATGTGGACGTCCTCCTAAACGAGAACCCCGATCTCATCATCAACTTCAGCCTCTGCGCCGAATCCCTCTCCTACATCGGCGACAAGTGCCGCGCGCGCGGCATCAAGCTCATGACTATCGACCTCCAGGACCGCGAGTCGGTCTACTTCGGCGCGGACAACGCCCTCGCCGGCGCCCTGGCGGCCAACAACACGATCCAGTACATCCAGGAACAGTGGAAGGGCAGGCTCGACCACATCGTCGTGTTCGCGCGCCGCGGCATCGACCCCATCACCAACCTGCGCGTGATGAGCGTGGTCGAGCGCATCCAGGCGGAGATCTGCTGCTCGTCGCCCGAGCCCGAGGTGATCGAGTGGGACACTCCCAACGAGGCGCCCCGCGAGGCTCTCCTCAAGTTCCTCCTCGACGTTCCCCGGAGCGACAAAGTGCTCTTCATCACCTTCAATCTCCCCCACATCCTGGGCAGCTACGAGCTCATCACCCAGCACCGCGACGCCCGCGACACCCTGATCGTGGGCCAGAACTTCAACGAGCAGGTGCAGGAGCTCATGCGCAGGCCCGACTCGCCCATCCTGGGCTGCGTGCACTACAGCCCCGAGCGCTACGGCAAGCAGGTGCTGGACATCGCCCTGCGCATGCTCTCCGGCGAGCGCGTGGACCCGGTCAACTACACCGCCCACACCTGGATCTCCCGGGAATCCGTGCTGCGCTGAGGCTGACGAGGGCGTTGCTGAGACCGGCCGCGAAGGCTCCGGGCGAAGTCCCGCGCGAGCGGTCCCCCCTTCCGCGTCGAATTTCCTCAATTTTGCGAATGTATCTATTGACAGTAACGCATTCCCTATGCATAAAGTTTCTATACAAAGAAACATACGCAAAGGAGAAGCGGATGGAAGCGAGAATTCTACTGAATCAGGACGAGATGCCCAAGGCATGGTACAACCTGGCGGCCGACCTGCCGCGCGCGCCTCTCCCTCCGCTCGGCCCCGACGGCGCGCCCGTCGGGCCGGATCAGCTGTCGGCCGTCTTTCCGATGAGCCTGATCGAGCAGGAGATGTCCCGGGATCGCTGGATCGACATACCCGAGGAAGTCAGGGCCATCCTCTACCAGTGGAGGCCCTCGCCCCTGCATCGCGCCTACGGGCTCGAAAAGGCCCTCGGCACCCCGGCCCGCATCTACTACAAGAACGAGAGCGTCTCGCCGGCGGGCAGCCACAAGCCCAACACCGCCGTCGCGCAGGCCTACTACAACAAGGTCGCCGGCATCAAAAAGCTCACCACGGAGACGGGCGCCGGGCAGTGGGGCTCGGCCCTCTCCTTCGCCTGCGCCCAATTCGGCCTTGAGTGCAAGGTCTACATGGTCAGCTCGAGCTACAGGCAGAAACCCTACCGCAAGTTCCTGATGCAGACCTGGGGCGGAACCTGCGTCCCCAGCCCGAGCCCCTTCACCCAAGCGGGAAGGGCGGTGCTGGCCAAGGATCCCGACTCGCCCGGCAGCCTCGGCATCGCCATCAGCGAGGCGGTCGAGGAAGCGGTGGCCGATCGCTCGGGGGAGACCCGCTACGCCCTCGGCTCCGTCCTCAACCACGTGATGCTGCACCAGACCGTGATCGGCCTCGAGGCCAAGAAGCAACTGGACAAGGCGGGCGAGAAGAAGGTCGACCAGGTGATCGCCTGCGTGGGCGGCGGCTCGAACTTCGCCGGGCTCGCCTTTCCCTTCCTCGCCGACAAGATAGCGGGCGCCGACATCGAACTCATCCCCGTCGAGCCGACCTCCTGCCCCAGCCTGACCAAGGGCACCTTCGCCTACGATTTGGGTGACATCGCCGGCATGACGCCCTACCTGCCGATGTACACCCTGGGGCACGGCTTCATGCCCCACACCCTCCACGCCGGCGGGCTGCGCTACCACGGCATGGCGCCCCTCGTCTCCGCCGCCGCGCGGGAAGGCTACCTCTCGCCGCGCGCCGTGCCGCAGCTGGAATGCTTCAAGGCCGCCGTCACCTTCGCGCGGGCGGAGGGAATCGTCGTCGCCCC
>JAJTBU010000085.1 GCA_021286735.1 bacterium | reverse complement strand
TCGCCGACATAAGGCCGCCTCGAAGAATGTTCCCTTGGGGGATGGGACGAGTATACACCAGGGATGGCGCGTTGGCCACCGCCGGGCCGAAGATCGGGCGGCGCGGCCGCGTGCTCAATACGATTCGAGGATCTTCAACTCCTGCCAGACGCTCGCGTAGTCGGCGCCCAGGGATTCCTCGAAAAGGGTCTGGAAGGACCAGGACGCCTTGGCCGTCTGCGAGGCGTCGCCGCCCAGGAGCGGCGAGATTTCGGCGAGCCCCTCCGATACCGCGATGTGGCGATTGTCGAGGGCGCCGAAGTAGTGCGAGGCGTCCTCCAAGCCGGCGTCGAAGCCCAAGGGCTTATTCCCTCCGGCAAGGACGGGGTCCCAGGGTATCCAGCCGACCGAGGGCAGATAGTATTCCACCCAGTAGTGGGACAGGCTGACCCCGTCCCTGCGGACGAGGAATCCCGCGACGGGCCGCGCGGGCACCTTCGACGCCCTCAAGAGGGCGCAGGCGATCAGCGCCGTCGACCGCGTGCCGGCCGACCGGGCCTTGAGCGCGGCGAGCGGCGTCTCCTTGGCGGAAGGCATCGCCCGCCAAGCCAGATTCTTCGCCAGCCATCCCGCGACGAGGACAGCCTTCCGTTGCGGATTCTGCTCCCTACCCGCCAGCTTCGCCGCGATCTCCCGGACCTCGGCGGCGCCGGCGGGCACGAGGGCGTCCTCGTCGAGGGTTGGCTTGAGAAAGCCGGGAAGTTCTCCCGCCGCGAAGCTTCCGCGATAGCCGTCCAGGTTCGACTCCTGGCGGTAGACCTTTACGAGGAGGGTCCTGCCGACTTCCGTCTCGCCGGCGGGCAGGTCCTGCAGCTTGTAGACTCTCGCCCGGCCATAGTCATCCATGAAGGGCGCGGGGGACTCGTCGCGCGCGGAGAGGACGCGCTGGGAGAAGGTTTCGGGAAGGTTCGGCGCGTAGACCACCACCGTGCCTTGAGGCTTCTCGGAACGCGATCGCAGCTTGACGGAAAGGCGCACGGAATAGGTGACGGGATCGAAGAGGTATTTTGAGCCGGCGCCCGCTTTGACGCGGAAAGCGAAGGGCGCTGAATCGCCCTGGGGCGTGCTGACTACGATGGCTCCCGAACCGGCCCCCTCGGGAACCCTCGCAAGGATCGTCTTGTCGTCCCAGCGCTCGTACATGAGCGTCGGATCGCTTGGCGCGACCGTGCCCGAATCGCCTGCGGCGGAGGCCGGCGCGGCGGCGCTGCCGGCCGCGCTGTCGCCGCCGCCCGCCGCGTTCCGAGAAAAGCGGACCGCGCTCGTGTGGATATCGGAACCGAAGTTGATGCCGCGGATTTCCACCAGGCCGCCGATCTCCGCCTCTTGAGGGTCGACCGACGCGATGACAGGGCCGGACTGCGCGCCCGCCTCGCCGCTCGGCGCCTGGGGCACGCGGTCCGCGGCGATCACGATCTCGGGGTTGCTGAGCCCGAAGGGCGTCGCCACGCGCAGGAGGCCCGAGTCGACTGATCCGGGAACAATCGCCCGGATCTCTTTGCTGGACCAAAAAAGATAGGACAGCTTGGTCAGCGGCTGGCCATCGAGGAGGACCCTCCCCCTGCCCTGGCGCTCGCCGAAGTTCTCGCCCCGGATAGTCAGGGTACGGCCTCCCGAGAGGGCGGCGCCCTCGAGGGCGTCGATCCTGGGCCGCCCGAAGAGCCAATAGATCGCGAAGGCCGCCGCGAGGGCTGCGAGGAGCGCGATAAAAGCCGAGACTCGTGCCGGTTTTTTCATCCCCGTCGCCGCCCGCCTTGCCGACCGCTCATCGGATCAGGGCTTGGGCTGCCGATCCACCCTGATCTCGACCGCGATCGGGGCTCCCGTCTTGGCGTCGACGCCGAGCGGGTAGAAATAGAGCCGCGAGCCCAAGGCGACGCTCAGGGTTTGCACCATAGTCTTGAAGGACAGGGAGTTGTCGGGCATCTTCACCCAGACCTGTCCCTGCACGATGAGTTCGACGATCGCGGCGCGAAGCTCCACCGGGACGATGCGGATCAGCGCGAGCACGTTCTTGCCGGCCAGGCTCACATCGAGCGGCGCCGAGAACGGCAGCGTCCGGGCCAGCGGCTCCCCCCAGGAGACTTCGGGGGTCCCCTCGCCGCCGGCGGCACCCTTCGCGGCTCCCGGCGCCTGCGCGTCGCCGCTCTTGGCCTGGATCGCCTTCACCATGGGGGGCGTAAGGGAGAAGGCCGACCTGATGATGAACCGCAGGGAGGGCAGCGCCTCTTCCTTGTCCGGCGCGGGATCCTCGACATCCAGCGGCTTTTGGGGCTGGGCGGGAGGCAGGGGCTGCTTGGCGGGAGGCTGCGGCGCCGTGCCCTGGGCGTCCAAGAGGAGCCCCGAGACGAGGAAGGCGATCAGCATCGGCAGGCGGAGGAGGCGCGCCGCCGCCCTGTTGGTGGTGCGGTTCAACGTGAGGCGCCTCCGGCTGGCGTGGTCGTCGCCGCCTGATCCGCGGCGTCGAAGGAGGTCATGACGACGGGATTCCCGAGCTGGCAGAACTCCGATTCCTTGGGCATCTCGATCATGACGGGCTGCACGGAGGATTGCTTCATGTACTGCGCCATCATCTCGAGGGTCGCAGACCCGGGGGAGATGACGGTGGAGGCCGATGCCATCAGGCGGGAGGCTTTCGCGAAGGGAGTGATGATCCCGAAGGTCAGGCCGGCGAAGAACACGATGGCCAGAAGCCCGGCGGCGAGGGCGGGCATGGGCAGGGCGATGCGGCGGGACCAGAAATCGAAGAAGCGCGCGGCGAGGCTGTGGCCAGCGGCTCGGCCGGCCATGCCGAAATCGATGGAGGCGCCGATCCTCGCCTTGGCGGCGGTCAGGACCGCGGCCTCGGTTCCCGTCTCCAGGGAGCGGAGCGATTCTCCGAGGGCGCGCATGCCGCGAACCTTGCGCGAGCATGCCGCGCAGCCGGCGACATGGGCCTCCATCCGCTCCTTCCAGGGCGAGGGGACCTCTCCGTCCACGAAGGCGGACAGCAAGGCATCATCAGGACACATGGTCATCCTCCCGGTCCATCCGCGAGAGAAGGGCTTCCCGGGCCCGGAAGGCGCGCACTTTCACGTTGCCTTCGCTGATTCCGAGCGTCTTGCCGATCTCCTTGTAATTCATACCGCCATATTCCTTCAGTATCAGTACGACCTTGAGCTTCTCGGGGAGGAGGTCCAGCGCGCGCCTGACCTCGTCGGCCGTTTCCTTGAGGAGGGCATCCTCCTCGACGGAAGGCTGTACGCCGGCCTCGGCGCCCGTCTCCGCCATGGAGAAGGAGCCGGCCTCGGTGTCCTCGATCGGGCTCGCCTCGCTCCGCCACCACTTCTCGTAGGCCTTCGACTCCCTGCCCTTGCGCTTCGCGTAGTTGATGGCTGCGTTCTTCACCACCCTGATCAGCCAGAACTTCGCGTCGTTCAGCGTGGGAAAGGCCATCGCCTTTTCGACCATCTTGCCGAAAGCGTCGTGGACGACATCCTCGGCGGCCTCGGCGGAGTTGGTTATCCGGTAGGCGATCCGGAGCAGCATGTCGCAGTTCGACTCGTAGATGGTCCGATAGTCGAGATCGTTCTGCCGCTTACCCGATGGAAACAAACCTGGCTCCTCGATTGTTACGTCTGGGCCGAGGGCTCAGGCGAGCTTCTTCCACGTCGTGCCGGAAGGACCGTCCTCGAGGGCGATGCTCATTTCTTTGAGCTGGCCGCGGATGGCGTCGGCCTCTGCCCAATTCTTGGCCTTCTTGGCGGCCGCCCTGGCGGCGATCAGCGCCTCGATGCGCCCGACCGTCTCCGGATCGACGGAAGCCTCCTCGCGGCGAGCCGCGGCGAGGCCTAAGCCGAGGGCGCCGTCCATCTCCAGCGCGGCGGCGAGCGCGTCGGCCGCGGGCGCCTGCGAGTCGCGGACCAGCTGCCAGAGTTCGGCCAGGGCGCGCGGGGCGGCGAGGTCGTCGGCGAGGGCGTCGTCGAAGCGGGCGAGCCGCTCGGCGGCGGCCCGGCCCAGCGCCGAGACGGCGGGGATGTCCTGTCCCGCCAGCTTGTCCCTGAGGTCGAGGATCCTGTCGGC
The DNA here is from genome assembly GCA_021286735.1 of bacterium. GTDB lineage: Bacteria > Spirochaetota > Spirochaetia > Treponematales > Rectinemataceae > JAJTBU01. Next base: position 4,631 of record JAJTBU010000085.1, on the reverse strand, counting down.
CAGGGCCTTGCGCGAGGCCTTGGCCTGCTCCATGGCCTCCCAGGAGAAGGTGAGCTGGCTGCGGTAGTGGCCGCCCAGGCAGAAATAGCGATAGTCCAGGGGGTCGAAGCCCGCGTCGACGAGGCTCTGCAGCGTGATGAAGCCCCCCTTGGACTTGGACATCTTGCCCTTGTCCAGGATGAGGAACTCGGCGTGCATCCAATAGTTGACCCACTTCTTGCCCGTTGCGGCCTCGGACTGGGCGATCTCGTTGGTGTGGTGCACCGGAACGTGGTCGATGCCGCCGGCGTGGATGTCGAAGGATTCGCCCAGGTACTTCATGCTCATGGCCGAGCACTCGATGTGCCAGCCGGGGTAGCCGACGCCCCAGGGGCTGTCCCAGACCAGGGCCTGGTTCTCGAACTTCGATTTCGTGAACCAGAGCACGAAGTCGTGCGGGTTTTTCTTGTTCTCGTCCACCTCGATGCGCGCCCCCGCCTTGAGGTCGTCCATGCGGAGGTTGGCGAGCTCGCCGTAGGTGGGGAACTTTGTGACGTCGAAATAGAGGTTGCCGCCCGACATGTAGGTGTAGCCCTTCGCCTCGATGCGCTGGATGAGGGCGATCATGTCGGCGACGTGCTCGGTCGCCTTGCAGACGACGGTGGGCCGGGCGATGCCGAGGCGGCCGGTATCGCGGAAGAAGGCGTCGGTGTAGAACCGCGCGATCTGGAGGACGCTCTCGCCCCGCTCCTTCGCGCTCCTCACCATCTTGTCCTCTCCGGTGTCGTCGTCGCCGGAGAGATGGCCGACGTCGGTGATGTTCATGACGTGGGTGACTTCGTAGCCGAAGCGGCGGAGGCTGCGCACGAGGAGATCCTCGAAAACGTAGGTGCGGAGGTTGCCGATGTGCGCGTAGTTGTAGACCGTCGGGCCGCAGCCGTAGAAGCCGACTTTTCCGGGCTGGATTGGCTCGAAGTCCTGGGCCGAGCGGCCGAGCGTGTTGAAGGGCTTGATAGCGTGCATCGGGAAATCCTCCGGGGGCGGGCTTGCATTCGACCCGCTTCTGCCGCGATACTTACGGCGATTATGGAAAAGCTATGGCAAATCGTCCAAAAAATCAATATAGACCCTTCCAGAATCCGGCGCGGCGAGCCGATGTCCGCCCACACGACCTTCAGGATCGGCGGCCCGGCCGACTTTTTCGTCGAAGTCGCCTCGGCGGCCGAGCTGGGGGCACTGGTTTCGGCGTTCGGCGCCGCCGACATTCCCTGGTTCGCCCTTGGCGGAGGCGCGAACCTCCTCGTCGGGGACAGGGGCATCAGGGGCGTCGTTCTCGACCTCTCAAGCCTCGCCTGGGCGCGCCGCGATGGCGACAAGCTCCGCGCCGGCGCGGGGCTGTCCGTGGACGAACTCTGCCTCCAGGCGCTCGCCGACGAGCAGGCCGGGCTCGAGAACTTCTACGGCATGCCGGGCACCCTGGGCGGCGCCCTCTTCATGAACGCCCGATGCTACGAGAAAGACTTCAGCGAGACGGTCGAATCCATCGACATCATCTCGCCGGCCACGGGCGAGAGGAGGGAAGCGCGCCCTTCCCCGAGCCAGTGGGGCTACAAGCGGTCCCCCTTCCAGCCCGGCGGCGAGTGGGAGGGCTGGCTGATCGCAGGAGCGACCCTCGCCCTGAAGCGCGGCGACGCTGAAGGCATCGCCGCGACCATGCGCGCGCGAAGGCTCGACCGCGCGGCGAAAGGCCATTACCGCCTCCCCTCGGCGGGCTCGATGTTCAAGAACAACCGCGATTTCGGCAAGCCGACGGGGGCCATCCTCGACGGGCTCGGCCTCAGGGGCGCCAGGATCGGCGACGCGGGCGTCTCTCCCTGGCACGCCAACATCTTCGTCAACCTCGGGCGGGCCAGCGCGGCCGACATGCGCGCCCTGATCGAGAAGGCACAAGCAATGGCCAGGGAAGCCTACGGCTTCGCGCTGGAGCCGGAAGTGCTCTTCGTGGGCGAATTCTAGGTCCCCAAGAGGAAGGAAAGGCTCTTGCCGACGCTTTCTCCTTGCGTTCGGCGGGCGCGGCATTTACACTAACCTTATATGAATTCGCTCAACGAGCCCGCGGGCATTTTCGCCCTGATAATGGCCATCGCCGTCGTCGCCCCCTACCTTTCGGACGCCCTCGGGATACCGGTCGTCGCCTCCATGACACTGATCGGCGTCCTCCTCGGCCCCCAGGTGGCCGGGCTGCTCGAGCCGAACATCCTTCTCCAGTTCATGGGCTCGCTCGGCATGATCTATGTGTTCTTCTCGGCGGGCTCCGAAGTCAACGTGGGAATCCTGCGGAAACGGACGAAGCCGACGCTGATCTTCGGCGCGGTCACCTTCATCCTGCCCTTCATCGTGGGCATCGGTTTCGGCCTCCTGCTCTTCGGGCAGAAACCGCTCTCGGCCATCCTCCTCGGCGCCTTCTTCGCCTCGTCCGGCTCGCTCGCCGTCCAGAGCCTCCTGCGCAGAGACATTGTCAACCGTGAATCCGCCGAGGTGGCGCGCGGCGGCGCCGGCATCTCCAGAATCCTCGTGGCTGTCACGGTCTTCCTTGCCGGCATCTCCCTGCCCCACGCCACGGCCGGCTCCGTCCTGAAGACCATCGCGCTGTGGGGCGCCTATTTCGCGGGCCTGTACTTTTTCCTCCCGCCCTTCGCCTCCTACATCATACGGAAAACCAAGATCCAGGGCGGCGTCGACGCCGTCTTCATCCTCTTCCTCCTCTTCGCCAGCGCCTGGCTGGGAGCCTTCGTCGGCGTGCCCGACTACCTGGGGGCCTTCTACGCCGGGCTCCTGATGGCGCCCGCCTTCTCCTCCTCCAAGTCGGCCGCCTCGAGGATAGGACTGCTAGGAGACTCGATCTTCCTGCCCTTCCTTCTCGTCTTCATCGGCGCATCGGCCGATTTCTCGCAGATCCCGTCCCTCCCCCTCGCGGCGGTCCTCATCGTCGGCTCCGCCATCTTCGGCCTCGGCTCAAAATACCTCGCCGCCGCGATCTCCGCGAAGGCCTTTGGATACGCGGGCGCCGATCGCGGCTTGCTGTTCGGCTTCTCGGCCCTCTTCGGGGCCTTCTCCCTCGCCATCGCCTCCGTGGCGGGCAGCTCGGGGCTCTTCGACCAGCCCCTTGTGAGCGGCGCCATCATCCTCGTCGTCGTTTCGAGCAGCGTCGCCTCTTTCGCGGCGAGGAACTCCGGCTCCTCGATCCTCCTCCGCCCCGATCTCGCCCCCGCCGGCCGGTCGCCCAAGGGAGGGGAGCGCATCATGGTGGCGCTCTCGAAGCCGGCGAGCGCCCACCATCTCATGGATTTGGGCATTGCCCTCCACGGCCACGACTCCCAGGCTCCGCTCTTCCCGCTCTCCGTCATCTCCGAGGCCGATGTCGACGACGAGGCGCGCCAGCACGCCGAGACCATGCTCGCCGCGGCGATCATGCAGGGCGTGGCGTCGCAGATCTCAGTCATACCCGTATCGCGCTTCGAGGCGAACGTGGCGCAGGGCATCCTCGACAGCGCGGCCGAGCAGAACGCCGACACCATCATCGTCGGGTGGAACAAGCCCCCGCGGCTCGCCAACGCCTTCTTCGGCTCGGTGATCGACCAGATCGTAAACGGCGGCGGCCAGATGGTCCTCGTTACGCGGGCGCTCGAACCCTTCAACGCCACCCATATCGTCGCCATCCTCCCCTCCTACTGCGACGCCCACCCGGGCTTCGTCCGCGCCGCGCTGGCGGTCGGGGATCTCGCGAGGAAAAATCAGGCCAAAGTCCACCTCTTGGTCCTCAAGGGCCAGGGGATCAGGCTCGCGCGCGCCTTCAAGGACGCGGGCTGCGCCGTACCCATCCAGTTCGTCGAGATCGACTCCTGGAAGGAAATAGTCAAGGAACTCAAGCGCCTGCCCTCGGCGCCGAAGCTCCTCGTCCTGTTCAGCGCCCGTCCCTCCGAGCCTTCCTGGCACCCCGCCATCGAGAGGCTGCCCCACCGCCTCGGCGAGGAATTCCCGAACGCGAACCTCGCGATGATCTACATGGCGAGCCCGGCGAACGCGCAGGAGGCGGAATCGACGCGCGCCGAACCGGCGCCGGCCCGGGAGGACCTCTCCGTTTCGGTGCCGCCCAAGCCTGCCGCCTCGTCGCACATCCTCGAAAGCGCGATCGATCGCGGCACCGTCCGTGTGGACATGAAGCACGCCGCCATCGCCGACGGCATCTTCGAACTCGTCAGTTCGGCCTTCCCCTTCGACCGCAAGCGCTCGAGCAAGCTCAGCGCGCGGCTCACCGAAATCGTCCAGCGCCAGCCCATCGAGATAGAGCCGGGCGTCGTCCTGATCCACGATCGCGTCGAGGGCATCGACGTTCCCGTGGTCTGTCTGGGCGCGCACCGCCAGGGCTTCAGGATTTCCCTCCTCGAGCAGCCGGTCAGGGTGATCATCGCCCTTCTCGTTCCTGAGAAGGAGAGCGCCGAGGACCACCTCGCCTTCCTCGGGGAGATCGCCCATCTCTTCAAGGAGAAGAACCTGACCGAGCGGCTGGTGGCGGCATCGGAGCCCGAGGACCTTCTGTAGCGAAGGGCCGGGAGAGGCGGAGGCGTTTACCTGGCGCCGCCTCGTCGCAT
>JAJTBU010000084.1 GCA_021286735.1 bacterium | reverse complement strand
GGCTTATATCCCAGCTTCTTCATGAGGGGAATGGCGAAGGTGCCGGTGGCGTACATGTTGGCCACGCCGACGCCCGAGATCATTCCGAAGAGCCCGGAGGAGACCACGGCGATCTTCGCGCCGCCGCCCGGTCCCCTGCCCGCGATCCTGGAAGCGAAATTCGTGAAGAAGACGCCCGTGTTCGTCCCTTCCAGGAAGCATGAGAATATGACGAAGATCGCCACGAAGGTGGACATTATGCCCATGAGGGAACCGTAGATGCCCACGTCCGTGCCGAGGAAGAGGATTTCGACGAGCCTGGGAAGGGAGATGGCCCGCGCGAAGAAGACGCCGGGCAGGAAGGGCGCCACCCAGACATAGGCGATGAAGACGGCGATGAGGATGGTCATGGCGGGCACGACCGCCCTCCGCACCGCCTCGAGCACGAGAAGGACGTTGAGGACGCCGAGGGCGAATTCGAGCGTCGTGACGGGGTCGACCTGGGGCAGGCGCATATTGAGGCGCTCGTTGAAGATGATCATATAGAGCGCCGGGAGGAGGGAGGCGAAAGAGAGGACGAAATCCCAGACGCTTGGCCGCTCCTGCGAGGACTTCTTCGTGGCTGGATAGAGGAGGAAGCCGAGGGGCAGGAGGAACAGCAAGGCCACGCCTCGCTGGCTGCGCGGCTGAAACGCCCCGAAGATCGCGGTATACATGAAGAACAGCGCGATCAGCGCAGACCAAACTCCCAAGAGTGTCTTTAGAGGACCTGATATCTTTCTCATGTGTGTTCCCCTTGCCGGTATTTGTCGGGTGGATGGGAAGCGGCGCCGCGAGCCTCAGGCCCCCGGCGCCTTTCCGCGAAGGACTATTTGAGCGTTCCTGCTTCCTTATAGTACCGTACGGCACCTGGATGGAGGGGAACCTGGACGGCCGTGGCGGTCGTCTTGGGATCGAAGACCTGGTAGCTGGCTCCCATCTGGACGAGGAAGGCCTTGTTCTCGTTGAGGATCTTGGTCATGGCGTAGACCACGGCCTCGGGCATTTTCTGGCTGACGAGGATCTCGGTGGCGTGGGCGAGCGTCTGGATATTGTTCGGCATGCCCGCGTAGGTGCCGCCCGGGACTACGGCGAGTCCGGAAGCCCTGGTCACCAGGCCGGTCGTCTCTGCGAAATGGTCGACGCAGGCGTCGCTCACCGCCATGAGGATCGAGGGGCGGCCGAGGGACATCTCGGTGATGATGGCGGCGGGGAGTCCGACGCATGTCAGGGCGTAGTCCACATGCCTGTCTTTGTCGAGGCTCGTCATGTCGCCGTAGACGGCCTGCACGAAGGAACCGCCGTTCTTCTTGATCATGTCGTAGGACACGCCGTAATACGCCAGCACGTTGCCGATGAGCACATATTCGGAGGTTCCCGTCATCGGGCCGGCCACCTTGAGCTTTTCGCCGTTCTTGATTTTCTTGGCGAATTCCTCGACGGTGGTGACGTTCTGATCCTTGGCGGCGAGGAAGTGGTAGCGGTCGGCGGAGAGGGCGCCGGCGATGGAGCAGATTCCCGTATACGCTTTCTTGAAGAGGGGCGCTTGGCCCGCGAAGGCCGCCTTGTCGAGCCAGGCGACTCCCCAGGCGATATCCGCGTCGCCCTGGGCGAGCATTATCGGGTTGGTGAGCCCGCCGCCCGGAACCACCTTGATGGTGATGCGGGGTTCCTTTTCGTTGACGAGGTTGGCGAAGCCTCCCGCCACGGTGTACCATCCGCCGCCCATGCCTCCCGCGACCCAGGTATAGGTAGCGGGCTTGATGTCGGCCTGAGCGAAGGCGAACCCTGCGCAAGCGCAGAGGAACAGAAGCGCGGCGACGATCCTGATGCCCTTTTTCATGAATGCCTCCCTTGAGCTATCCAAATACTATTCCTTCCGACGAAGGAGTAATGGTCTTCGAGAATCCCGCGAAGTGCCGGGGCAAGGCGAAGGAGAAAAAGCAGAGAATCTGGCGGCCACTCATCAGCCGATGAGTAATCATGAGGCAGCATTTCTAGACTGTCAAGTTTTTTTGACAAAATAAAATATTAGTATTTATGTCACAAATAGAAACATCGGAAGACTTTTTTTCAAGGCCGGCGCGAAGACGCCTCGCCTACGATGGAATCCGCTCGAAGGCGAGCCCGCCCCCGATTCCCGTCGCCAGCACCCTCGCCTCCCAGAGGCGCTCCTCCGGGTCCTCGAGGAGATCGACGTCGAGCGCCGTGAAGTCGGCGAGCTTGCCCGGTTCGAGGCTGCCGCGCAGGCCCTCCTCGAAATTCGCCCGGGCGGCCCAGAGCGTCATCGCGCGGAGGGCGTCGATCCGGGAGAGCGCCTGCGAAGCCCTGTAGCCACCCTCGGGCCGACGGCGGTCGTCCTTGCGGAAGACGGCGGCGCGGAAACCGCGCAGGGGATCGATCCCCTCGATGGGGAAGTCGCTGCCGTTGGCCAGCCAGCCGTTCTGCGCCAGAAGGTCGCGGTAGCGGTGGGAGCGCGCCATGCGGTCGGCGCCGAGGCGGGCTTCGGTCCAGGCCATGTCGGAGGTGGCGTGCGTCGTCTGCACCGAGGGGATGACGCCCAGGGCGCGGAATCGGGCGAGGTCGGCGTCGTGGACGAGCTGGGCGTGCTCGACTCTCCAGCGAAGGTCGTTGCCCGGCTTGAGCCGGCGCCCGTAGGCGTCGAGGACGAGGCGGGCGGCGGCGTCGCCGATGGCGTGTACGTTCATCTGGAACCCGCGGGAAGCGGCGACGCCGCATACGCGGTCGAGCTCGTCAGGATCGAGCGTGAAGAGGCCGAAATTGCCCGGATCGTCGGCGTAGGGCTCCAGAAGCCGCGCCCCGCGCGAGCCGAGCGCTCCGTCGGCGAACATCTTGAAGGAGCGGATGCTCATCCTCTCTGTGACGAGGGGGCCAGAAGCCGCGAACTCGGCGATGTTCTCGTCGGTTGGCGCGAGCATCACGTAGAGCCCGAGCCGCAGGGCGCCCTCCTCCTGCATCGCCTTCATCAGGAGCGCCTCGCGCCGCTCGGTGCCGGCGTTCGAGACAGCGGCCAAGCCGACAGCCAGGCAGTTCGCCTGCGCCTCGGCGAGGGCCCGTCGCATCGTCGCCTCGTCGGGCTGGGGGATGGCCTTCTTGACGAGATCGACCGCGTTGTCGAGGAGGAGCCCGGTGGGGAGGCCCTGCGACAGGACGACCGTCCCGCCGTCGACGCGGGTTTCGGGACCGATGCCGGCGGCCTCAAGGGCCTTCCCGTTCGCCATGGCCGCGTGGCCGTCCACCCGTATCGCGAGGACGGCTTCGCTCGGGAAAGCCCTGTCCAGGAGTTCGCGGGTTGGAAAAGCCTTGCCCGCCCAACGGTTCTGATCCCAGCCGCGGCCCTGCACCCAGAGGGGCGCGTCGCCCGCGCCGCCGCCAGCCCCCGAAGCCCGCAGCCGGTCGCGATGCGCGGCGAGAATGGCGACCGTCGCCTCCCAGGAGTTCGCCTCGAAGAGCCAGGCGCGCTGGAGGATGAGGCCGTAGCTGAGGAAATGGCAGTGCGGGTCCATGAAGCCCGGATAGACGAAACCTTCGCCGAAATCGAGCCTGCGCCGCGGAGAGAAAGCTTCGGCGATCTCGTCGCGCCCGCCCAGGGCGACGACGCGGCCTGAGTCGACGGCCATGGCCTCGGCCCGCGAGAAAGCGCCGTCGACCGCGTAAATCTTCTTCGCGAGGATGACGAGGTCGACGTTTCTAGCCACGATGTCCGCCCTTTCCGCCCGAGCCTGCGCCCGCCAGCCTACCTGAGGATCGCCTTCGTTGTAAGGAAGGCGTAGCCGTTCTCCAGATAGAATGATTCGTCGCCGAGGTGGGCGAATATATCCGCGGGAGTGTCCTCCCGGAGAATGTACCCCGCGCCGATGCTGAAGCCGTCGGCGATGAAGATGTCGAGTCCCGCGCGCGCGGTGAGCCCCGTCCTGATCCTCTGGGCGTCTCCGTAATGGCTCACCAGATAGTCCGCGAAGGCCTGGTCGGTGTTCGTGGAGGGAAAATGGAAGTAGAACGCAGGGCCCGCGCCGAAGTAGGGCACCACGAATCCCAGCGGCAAGGTGAGATTGAAGGTCAGAGGCGCGTAGATGAGCGATTCATAGTAGGCTCCGGCTTTCGACGCCGGGGGGCTGGACGCTTTCTGATTGAGCCTCGTCCAGGACACAGGGCCGAAGAAGCCGTTCGCGTCCTTGCCGTAATAGATGTCGCCAAGGTAGAGGACATCGGCGCCCACCGTGAACCAGGGATTGACCGCGAAGCTCACAGTCCCCCCGTAGAGCGTATCGGCTGCCGAATAGGAGGTCAGAGTGTCGGCGAGGTTCGGGCTCAGCCCCATGAAGCCGACGCCAGCGTAGGAGGTTTTTTTCTGGCCCTGCGCGCCGAGGGGAACGGCGAGAATCGCGAGCGCCGCGAAGAAGGCCGCTATTTTGAACCTTGTGCCCATGCCCTGATCTCCTTTCTGCGTCCGAGGTTGGCATATCCTAGCAGAGCGATGCGGCGAAGACAACCGAATCCGCGCCCGAGCGGCGGGCAAGCGCAAAAAAAGGCCGCGCGCGGCGTGCCGCGGCGGCCAATTATTTTACGGCGCCCCCGGCGGGGACGCGGCGCTAAAACCTTACGCCTGCTCGTTCCACTTGACGGGGAGGATGGACTTCTCCGTCTCGCGGTCGAAGTAGCGGGCCTTGGCCATGACCGGGTCGAAGAAAATCTCGTCGCCATGCTTGAAGAGGTGGTGGGGTCCGATGCGGGCGACCATGCCCTGGGTGGGCGTGGAAGCCTGGAGGTGGATCTCGGCGCCGAGGGGCTCGACGACCGTGACCTTAGCCTTGATCGTGCCGACATCGGCCTTCTTCTCGGCGACATCCAGATCCTCGGGCCTGATGCCGAAGGAGATTTCCTTGCCGACGTAGGGCTTGAGCAGCTCGACATGGGCGGCGTCGGGGATGAGCTTGAAGGAGCCCTCGTCGATGAGGATATTGCCGCCTTCCTCGATCACCTTGACGGTCAGGAAGTTCATGGGGGGCGAACCGATGAAGCCGGCCACGAACTTGTTGATCGGGTTGTTGTACATGTAGAGGGGAGAGCCGATCTGCTGGACGAGGCCGTCCTTCATGACGACGATCTTGTCGCCCATGGTCATGGCTTCGACCTGGTCGTGCGTGACGTAGATCATGGTGGCCTGGAGCTTGTCGTGGAGCTCGATCAGCTCGGCGCGCATCTGCACGCGGAGCTTGGCGTCCAGGTTGGACAGCGGCTCGTCGAAGAGGAAGACCTTGGGCTTGCGGACGATGGCGCGGCCGACGGCGACGCGCTGGCGCTGGCCGCCCGAAAGCTGCTTGGGCTTGCGGTCCAGGAGCTTTTCGATGTCGAGGATGCGCGCGGCTTCCTTGACGCGGACGTCGATCTCGGCCTTGGGGAGCTTGCGGATCTTGAGGCCGAACGCCATGTTGTCGTACACGGACATGTGCGGGTACAGGGCGTAGTTCTGGAACACCATCGCAATGTCGCGATCCTTGGGCGGGACGTCGTTGACGAGCTTCGAATCGATGTAAAGCTCGCCTTCCGTGATGTCCTCCAGGCCGGCGACCATTCGCAGGGTCGTCGTCTTGCCGCAGCCCGACGGGCCGACGAAAACGACGAATTCCTTGTCGTTGATGGTGATGTTGGCGTCGCTGACGGCGCGGACGTTGCCGTCGTACACCTTCCCGATTTTCTTGAGTTCTACCTTGGCCATGATTCCTCCCTTATGGGGTTTATGTTAGTTCTGTCAGTGTATAACGGTTTTTCTATTCGGTCAACGTTGAAAGCCCCGCTCAAAGCCCCGAAACCCAGGCCTGGGCGGCGATGCCGAAGGCGACGGCGACGTTGATCGAGGCCTTGAGCCCGCGCATCGGGATGCTCACCCGGCGGCCCCCCGCCAGGGCCAGGGCGGCGGCCGAGACGCCGAGCTCCTCGGAGCCGAGGACGAGGACGCCGCGCCGCGGGAAGGCGAAGTCGCCGATGGCCGCGCCGCCCAGCTCGAGGGCGAAGACCTCGCCGAGGGCGGGAAGCTCCTCCAGGGGGCAGCGGCGCCAGGGGACGAGGTCGACGGCGCCCATGGCCGAGCGCTCGGCCCTGGGGTGGCGGGGATCGGCGCAGGCCGGCGAGAGGAGGACCTCCTCGAAGCCGAGCGCCTCGGCGGTGCGGATGATGGTGCCGACATTGAAGGGCGAGCGGATGTCCTCGAGGAAGACCCTGGTCCCCGGCAGGGGGGAACGGCCGCCGATGGCGGTAGAGGGCGCGCCTTCCCGGTCGCTGGCTAAGCTGCCCTGCGCGCGGAAGTCGTGGAGGTCCCAGTCGGCGGGGGCCTGGCCGGAGGCGCGGGCGATATGGTGGCGGAGATCGTCGATGGCGCGGAATGCCGCCGCGGGGGCGGCCGGGGGGCGGGCGGTCTCGAGGCAGCGGAGCGACGCGGCGGCCAGTTCGGCCCCCGATTCGGGCGACCCGGCCAGAAAGGCGGCGAGGTCCAGCGCGTAGGCCAAAAGCTCGGCGCGGCGCGCATCGGCCGCTGCCGGGAAGCCCTGCGCCGACAGCTCGAGCTCGATCCGCTCGAGGAGGAGGGCGCATTTCCTCGACCTGGCGACGCCGTGGAGCTTGGCGAGCTGCCTGACCTGGATCATGGCGCGCGGCCTTCCTACTCCGCGGCTTCGGCGCCGGCGCCGTCCTCGGCATCGGCCTCGGCGGCGGAGGCTCCCGACACGATGACGGCGAACTCGCCCTTGGCGGGGATGAGTTCCCCCGCCCCGCCCGAAAGCCTCGCCGAAAGCTCGGCCGAACTCCCGACGGCGATCTGCTCGTGTATCTTGGTCATCTCGCGCCCGATGCAGACTTGGCGCGCGGGGGCGAGTTCGGCGAGCTCGGCGACGAGCTTGGCGATCCGGTAGGGCGACTCGTAGAGGAGGAAGGCTTCGCCCCGCCCCAGCAGCTCGGAAAGCCGGGCGCGGCGGCGCGAGGCCTTGGGGCTCGGAAAGCCGTCGAAGGTGAGGCCGCGGCCGCCGAAGCCCGAGACGCTAAGGAGGGCGGCGAAGGCCGAGGGGCCGGGGATGGGGATGACGCGATGGCCCGCCTCGCGGGCGCGCCGCACGAGGAGGGAGCCGGGGTCGGAGAGGCCGGGCGTGCCGGCGTCGGTGCAGTAGGCCACTTTCTTGCCGGCGTCGAGAAGTCCGACGATCCGCGCGGCGCCCTTGGCCTCGTCGTTCGCATGGCAGGAGACGAGGGGCTTGGCTATGGAAAAGTGGTTGAGGAGCTGGAGCGTGTGGCGTGTGTCCTCGCAGGCGACGGTGTCGACGGCTTTCAGGGTCTCGAGCGCCCTGAGCGTGATGTCTCCCAGATTGCCAATCGGCGTTCCCACAATGTAAAGCTCACCCATCGCGCGCTCCTCGAAGTTCGTTGCCTCATTCTACCCGAGGCCCAAGGTTTTCAGGAAGCGGGCCACGACTGGGTCGCGCGCGACTCAGTCGCGCGCGATCTCGACAAAAGGGCAATCTACCGTTATTGTTTAGCATATGAACCAAGGCACGACCAAAAAGCAGATATTCCTCCTCTTTTTCATCGCCCTCTTCCTGCTCGTGATGCGCCTGCTCTATCCTTTCCTGACGATAATCCTCTGGTCGGGCCTGATCTACGCCTTCATCGCGCCGCTCTACGATCGCTGCGCCGCCGCCGTCTCCCGGAAATCGGCCCCCTCGGGGCTCAAGCGCAGCCTTCCCGAAAGCGTCATCGCGGGCGTCTTCTCCGTCCTCGGCGTGCTCGTGCTCGCCGTCCCCTTCATCCTGCTCGCCATCGCGCTGATCAAGCAGGTCGTGGATCTCTCGGGGTCGATCGTGCGCATGGTCGAAGATCACCCCGACTATTTCTCCTTGAGCCACTCCAGCCCCGTAGGCGGCTTCATCTATCGTCTTTCGAACGGATCGGTCGACCTGAGCGGGATCAACGTGATTCACGAACTCAAGGGCTTCCTCATCGCCAGCTCGAGCCGCATCGTAGGCTACTCGGGCAGGATCCTGAAGAACGCGGCCGCCCTCGTCACCACCCTGGCCTTCATGATTTTCACGCTCTACTTCCTCCTGGTCGACGGCAAGCACCTGGCCTCACTCGTGGTGTCGGCCATCCCGATCGAGCGCGGCATCACGAAGATGTTCATGCAGAAGATGAGCGAATCGGGCCGCCAGCTCATCCTGGGCTTCTTCCTCGTCGCCATCTACCAGGGTTTCATGATGTTCATTCTGTCGACGATTTTCGGACTCAGCACGCCCCTCGTCTTCGCGGCGCTGACCGCGGTGGCGTCGTTCGTGCCCATGGTGGGGGCCTCGCTCGTCTGGTTCCCCCTCGCCATCATCATCGGCCTGACGGGAGAGATCGGCAAGGCGGTGCTTTTCGGCCTGCTCGCCGCCTTCTTCGTGTCCTTCACCGACAATTTCCTCAGGCCCGTGGTCCTGGGCAACCGGCTCAAGATCCACCCCCTCCTGATCTTCTTCGCCATCGTGGGGGGGTTGCAGCTCTTCGGGATCAACGGCCTCATACTCGGCCCCCTCATCGTGATCATCTTCTTCGCCTCGGTCGAACTCTACGATCAGATCGATCAGATCGACCAAGGAGAAAAAGGCGAAAAGAGCGATCAGGACAAGGGCGGCAAGCCGGGCAGCGCGGAAGCCAGCCCTAGATAGTAGTCGTCGGCGACCGGCAGGCCGCCGGCCGTCCTGCCG
>JAJTBU010000083.1 GCA_021286735.1 bacterium | reverse complement strand
CATATCGCCATGATGCCGTTCTGGATGAAGATCGCCATGCCGAGGGCCGACACGACGAGGGAGAGCCTTCCGGAAGGATATACGGGCCTGTACGCGATCCTCTCGACCAGGACGCCCGCGACCGCCACGCTGATCGCCACGAATAAGGCGGTGAAGGCGATGCCCCCCCAGATTCCGAGGCTGGCGGTCACCTTGCCCGCCGCGCTGGTCAGGATCGTGTAGCCGAGGTAGGCCCCAAAGGCGAACAAGTCCCCGTGCGCGAAGTTGATGAGCTTCATGACGCCGTACACCATGGAGTAGCCCAGGGCGACCAGCGCGTAAAAAGAACCGATGGTGAGACCGTTGATGAGTTGCTCGATGAAGGTGTTCACGCTGCTCCCTTGCGCGCGACGCGCGGCGCCCCTGTCGGGACGCCGCGCGTCGCGCGCGTCAACGCTGCGGCGAACCGCCTTTTATTTGTTCGAAACCACGAGCTTGCCGTCGCCGCCGACGGTGTACATCTTGTAGGGAACGTCCTTGCGGTCGCCGCGCTCGGTGAAGAGCACCGCGCCCGTCACGCCCTGGACGTCGGTCATGCTGCGCATGGCCGCCGCGATGGCGGCGCTGTCCGCCTTGCCGGCCTTGCCGATCGCTCCCACGATGCCGTAGAGCGCGTCCGCGGCGTAGACGGGCCAGGGGCTGGAGGGCACTTCCTTGAACTTCTCGGCGTAGAGCTTGCGGAACTGCTCGGAGATCGGCGTCGTGACGTCGGTGACCAGGGGTTCCTGGGTCATCATGGCGCCCTGGGCGACGTTGATGCCCGCGATCTTCACGAAGTCGTCGTTGATGGCCGCGTTGCCGCCGATGAAGGGGCAGTTGAGCCCGGCGTCCCTGGCCTGGCGGATGAGGAGGCCGGCTTCGGGATAATAGCCGGTGAAGTACCAGACGTCCGGTTTTGTCCCGCGCAGCTTGGTCACCGCCGAGGAGAAATCCTTCTCCTTGGGCGTGATCGCGTCGAAGTAGACGATCTCGGTCTTGCCCGCGGCGATGTAGGGCTCGAGGGCCTTCTTGGCCTCGTCAGCGACGCCTTTCGCGAAGGTGGAGTTGTCGTGCATTATGGCGATGCGCTTGGCGGCCATGGTCTCGACGGCGTACTTGCCGAAGAAGAGGCCCTGGGCGTCGTCGCGGCCGCAGGTCCTGAAGAAGAACTTGCGCTCCTTGTCCATGGTGAGCCTTACGGCCGTGCAGCCGTAGCCCACCGATACCAGCTTGTTCTTCTCGTAGATATCGGCCGCCGGCTCCGTCACCGAGGAACCGTAGCTGCCGATGACCGCTACCACTTTCTGGGAGACGGCCTTCTGGGCGGCGAGGGCGGAATCCTTGGGGTTCGACGCGTCGTCGACCACGACGATCTCGACCTGCTTGCCGAGGACGCCTCCCGCCTTGTTGATCAATTCGGCGGCGACTTCGACGGACTGCTTGGCCATCTGGCCTTCGTACGCATAGTCGCCGGTGATCGGCGCCTGCAGGGCGATCTTGATCGTCTTGCCCGCGCTGGCTCCTCCGCACCCGGCCAGAATCAGAGCAACAGCGGCCATCATGCATGCGATGTACAGCGCCTTCCCGTGTTTCCTTTTTTCTGACATCTATGTGCCTCCTGGCCGCATCGTATAATGATTGCATAAGTATACGCAAGTCTGAAAACGGCCAAAAAAGTTTGACAGAGCAGGTAAATGGGTTTACCCTGAAACATTAATTACTTCTTCCGCGTTTTTTGAAGGAGAATCATGTCCAGGATAACATCGCACCCCGTGCTTCCGATTCCGGAAGGAAGGAAGGAAGTGGGCTTCAGCTTTGACGGACGGCCCGCGACCGGATTCGCGGGCGAGCCCGTCGCCTCGTCGCTCGTGGCGCTCGGCGTCTCGAGATTCTCGCTGCATCCCAAGGATGGCGCCCCCCAGGGGCTTTTCTGCGCCAACGGGCAATGCTCGCAGTGCACCGTCCTGGTGGACGGCATTCCGCGCAAGTCCTGCGTCACTCCCCTCGTCGAGGGAATGGACGTGCGCACCCTCGAGGGACTGCCCGTGCTCCCCGACATGGACGCCCCCCTCGCGCAGGCGGAGCGCCGCGCGATCCACACCGACATCCTCGTCATCGGCGGCGGGCCCTCGGGGCTCTCCGCGGCCTACGAGCTCGGCCGCATGGGCTTCCAGGTCGTCGTGGCCGACGACAAGGAGAAGCTGGGCGGAAAGCTCGTGCTCCAGACGCACAAGTTCTTCGGCTCGGAGGAGGATTGCTACGCGGGCGTCCGCGGCGTCGACATCGCCGGGAAGCTCGAGGAGAAGCTCCAGAAACTGCCGAACGTGACCATCCTGCGGAACGCTCCCGTGGTCGCGGTCTTCAAGGACCGCAAGGCCGGCGTCTACAAGGACTATTCTTCCTATCTGCTGGTGGAGTTCACGGCGATGGTGGTCGCCGCGGGAGCTCGGGAGAAGAGCATCCTCTTCCCGGGGAACGACCTGCCCGGCGTCTACGGGGCCGGCGCCTTCCAGACCCTCGTGAACCGCGACCTCGTCGGCGCCTCGAAGAAGCTCCTCATCGTGGGGTCGGGCAACGTGGGGCTGATCGCCGCCTACCACGCCCTGCAGGCGGGGATACAGGTGGCCGGCATCGTCGAGATCACTGGCCGCGTCAACGGGTACAAGGTCCACGCGGACAAGATCCGCCGCATGGGGGTGCCGATACATCTGAACACGACGATACTGCGCGCCGAGCGCGGCGCGGCTGAGCGTGGCGCGGCGGCGGGGAAGGGCGGGGCTCGCGTGGCGCGGGCGGTGGCCGCCAAGGTGGACGACCAGTTCAGGCCGATCCCCGGCACCGCGGTCGCTTACGACGTGGACACGATCCTGATCGCCACGGGCCTGGCCTCCTGCGACGAATTCCTGCGCCAGGCGCGCGACTACGGCATCCTGGCCGTGGCCGCGGGCGACGCCGAGGAGATCGCCGAGGCTTCGAGCGCCATGTTCGGCGGCAAGATCGCCGCCTTCGCCCTGGCCAAGATGCTCGGCAAGCGGATCGAGATGGACGCGACCTGGCTGCCCAAGCGCGACGTGCTCAAGTCCAGGCCGGGCGACTGCTTCTCCCGCAGTCCGGTGATGCCGGGGCCGGAATGGCGCCCCGTCTTCTTCTGCTCTGAGGAGATACCCTGCAATCCCTGCACGACGGTCTGCCCCGTCTCGGCCATCTCGCTGCGGCCGATCCGCGGCAACATCATGGACCTTCCGTATTTTTCCGGCGACAAGTGCATCGGCTGCATGTCCTGCGTCGGCATCTGCCCGGGGCTCGCGATCTCCCTCGTCCGCAGGGTGTCGGAGGACGCGGCCGAGGTAGTCCTGCCCTGGGAGTTCCAGGCGGATTTCCCGGTCGGCGCGCAGATGGACCTCGTCGGCCAGGACGGGACCTTCCTCGAGAAGGCCGCGCTGGTCGCCAAGAAGAAGGCGGCGAAGAACAAGACCTGGCTCCTCACTTTCAGGACGGGACTCGCGAACGCCACCAGCATCGCGGGCATCAGGGTACAGGGGCCAGAGGCCACCGAGGGCGAGAAGCTAGCCGAAGCCGCCTGCGTCGACGCCGACGCCCTGGTCTGCCGCTGCGAGCGCGTCACGCTTGGGGAACTCGTGCAATTCATACGCGACAACGACGTCAGGGACATAAACCAGCTCAAGACGCTCCGCGTCGGCATGGGCGCCTGCGGTGGCAAGACCTGCTCGCAGCTCGTCGGGCGGGCCTTCAGGCTGGCGGGTGTCGATCCCGCTACGGTGGAGCAGGGTTCCCAGCGGCCTCTCTTCATGGAGGTGCCGATGGGCGAGATCGTGAACGAAGGGCTCTCGAGCCTGGGCGGCAAGGATGCCGGACGGAGGGGGGCCCCATGAGAACCTACGACATTGTGATCGCGGGCGCCGGATCCATCGGCGTGCCGCTGGCCTGGCAGCTGGGCGAAAAAGGATTCAAGGTGGCGGTCATCGACCAGGAGGCCTCCTGGGGACGCGGCCAGAACCGCGCGGCGATCGGCGGCCTGCGCGCCACCCACTCCGACGCGGCGAAGATCAAGATCTGCCTGGAATCGATCGAGATAGTCTCCACGCTCGAGGAGCGCTACGGCATCGACAACGAGTGGTACCAGGGCGGCTACCTCTACGTGGCCTACACCGAGGAGCAGCGGAGCGCCTTCCTGAGCCTCCTGAAGCTCCAGAAGGAGGCGGGCCTCGACATCGACTGGATCGAGCCCGAGGCCGTGGAAAAGCTCTCGCCTGGAATCAGGCGCGAGGGCCTCCTCGGCGGCACCTTCAGCCCGAGGGACGGCTTCGCCTCGCCCCTCATGACGAACACCGCCTTCCACAAGCTGGCCAAGGACTCGGGCGTCGACTTTTTCTTCAATACCAGGATCGACGGCGTGGCGATGGACGGCGACAAGGTCGCCTCCATCTCGGCCGGCGGCGAGACCTGGCGCGCGCCCCTCTTCGTGAACGCGGCGGGGGCCGAGGCAGCCGACCTCGCGAGCCTGGCGGGCGTGGACCTGCCGATCCACCCCGACTGCCACGAGGCGGGGGTGACGGAGCCTGTCGAGCGCTTCATGGAGCCGATGCTCGTGGACACCAGGCCCGACGCGGAATCGGGCAACTACTATTTCTACCAGGCTAACACGGGCCAGGTGGTCTTCTGCATAACGCCGCGCCCGCAGATCTGGGGCCGCGACAAGGGCTCCACCTCCAGCTTCCTGCCCCTCTGCGTGCGCAGGATGCTCGAACTCTACCCAAGGCTCAGGAACCTGCGCGTGCGCAGGACCTGGCGGGGCATGTACCCGATGACGCCCGACGGCCTGCCGATCGTCGGATACCCGGAGAAGGCCAAGAACTTCCTCCAGGCCGTCGGCATGTGCGGCCAGGGCTTCATGATCGGCGCCGGCCTCGGCAAGATCCTCTCCGAGACGATAGCCTCGGGCGGCGGCTACGCCTCGCCCGCGGGCAGCACCGGCTACGGCTTCGTCTTCGACGAACTCGCCTGCACCCGCGGCTTCGACCACGTCGAACTCCTGAAATAGCATCTTTCTTGGGCATTCCAAGGCTTTCGCGGCCCGGCTTTCAGCCGGGCCGCATTCTTTTTGCCCCGACTCCTCCTTGACGCATCGGCCGTATTGTGGCATATTCCTAGTATTCCCATAGGAATTTAAGGAGATAGCCCCGCGATGTTCCAAGTGCCCGTCAAGACCCAGTACGCCATCCGCGCCTTGGTCCATCTCGCGCACACGGGCGGCGACTCGGCGGCAAAGATCGCCGAGGCCGAGGCCATCTCCCCGAAGTACCTGGAGGGAATCCTGAGCCAGCTCAAGCTCGCGGGCATCGTCGTATCCGACAGGGGGCGGTCGGGCGGATACCGCCTCTCGCGGCCGGCCTCGGATATCCGGATGATCGAGGTCGTGCGCTCCACGGAAGGCGAGGTGCGCCCCGTCGAATGCGTGGCCGACCGGAAGATATGCGCCCTCGGCGCGCTCTGCATGCCCCGCAAGTTCTGGCTCGGACTCAAGGACGCGGTCGATGAATACCTTTCCTCGGTGAGCCTCGCCGATCTCTCCGAAGAGCCTTTCATAGCCCTCGGCGGCACAGAAGGAGAATGAGCATGTCCCAGCGCTTCATCTATATGGATTACAACGCCACGACCCCCCTGCGTCAGGAAGTCAAGGACGGCATGGTGCGGGCCCTCGAGGTCTACGCCAACGCATCCAGCATGCACGAGTCGGGCCGCCGGGCCAGGGCGGAGATCGAAAACGCGCGGCGCTCGGTCGCCGCCATCATCGGCGTCAAGGATCCAGCCACGGTTTACTTCACTTCGGGCGGCTCGGAATCCAACAACACGGTCTTCATGACCATGTACGGGCTCGGGCGCAAGGCCCCGGCGCGGCGCAAGATCATCACCACGGCGATCGAACACCCCTGCGTGATGAACGCGGCCGCCTACCTGCGGGACGAGGGATTCCCCGTCGTCTATCTGCCCGTGGACGGCTACGGGCGCGTGGACATGGATGCCTACAGGCGCGAGCTGACCCCCGACACCCTCCTCGTATCGGTGATGGCCGCCAACAACGAGATCGGCACCATCGAGGATATCAAGACGATCGCGGCCATGGCCAAGGCGGCCGGCGCCTGGGTGCACACGGACGCGACGCAGGCGGTCGGCAAGATCCCCGTCTCCGTGGACGACTGGGGCGTCGATTACCTCACGATGTCCTGCCACAAGCTCTATGGGCCCAAGGGAATCGGCGCCCTCTACGTGAGGCCCAAGGCCCCCATCGAGCCCCTGATCCGCGGCGGACACCAGGAGAACGGCGTCAGGGCGGGCACCTACAACAACCTCGGCATCATCGGCTTCGGCATGGCGGCCGAGCTGGCCCTCGCCGACCTTCCCGGCTACATGGAGCGGGTCGGCGCCCTGCGCTCGAGGCTGTGCGACGGCCTCTTGGCGCGTGTGCCCCACATCAAGGTGAACGGCCACCCGACGGAGGTCCTGCCGAACACCCTCAACGTGTCCTTCCCCGGCGCGGAGGGCGAGGCGATCCTCCTCTCTATGGACATCGAGGGCATCCAGGTGTCGACGGGTTCGGCCTGCGCCTCGGGGAGCCTCGAGCCCTCGCACGTCCTCATGGCCACGGGCGTGGGCCCCGAGCTCGCCCACGGCTCCATCCGCTTCTCCCTGGGCAAGTACACGACCGAGGAAGAGGTGGATTATGTTCTTGAGAAACTGCCGCCCATCATCGCGCGGCTGAGAAGGATGTCGACGGTCCCGGCGACGGAAGCCTGAACTCTCGGCGCGGCAAGGCGGCGCGAGGCGGACCGGGCTGTCGCGAGGCGCCCGGCCACGCGCCCTCGAACGAGTCAGCATACGAAAGGATACAAGGAGAACCAGCTATGGACGCATTCCAGTGGCTCTATTCGGATATCGTGAAGGATCATTTCACCAACCCCCGCAACGTCTACAACCCCGACGAGAAATTCGAGGCCGACGCCGAGGGCATCGTCGGCAACATCAAGTGCGGCGACCAGATGCTCTTCATGCTCAAAATCGTGGACGACGTGATCACCGACATCCGCTGGAAGACCTACGGATGCGCCTCGGCCATCGCCAGCACCTCGATGCTCTCGGAGTCCGTCAAGGGAATGAGCATCAGGAAGGCCTACGGGATCAAGCCCTCCGACATCGCGGCCAAGCTTGGCGGCCTGCCCGACAACAAGATCCACTGCTCGGTGCTGGGCGACAAGGCCCTCCGCGCGGCGATCGACCAGTATTTGGAGAAGAACGACCGCGCCGGCGAGTTCAAGGGCGAGGACGCGGTCGTGATCTGCACCTGCCTCAACATCACCGACAAGGACATCGAGACGGCGGTCAAGGCGGGCGCCAGGAACTGGCAGCAGCTCCAGGAGGCCACCAAGATCGGCACGGTCTGCGGCGGATGCAAGGAGAAGGCCGAGGAGCTCCTCCACGAGTTCTCGCACATCTATTCCTGAGCCGGCGCCCGCCGCGGCCATGAGCCCCGCCCAGGCGGCGGCCTTTCGCGCCCTCGTGTACGAGAAGGCCGCGGCCTGCTGGCGCGACCTTCCCTGGCGCCGCACCGCGGACCCCTACGCCATCCTCGTCTCGGAGCTGATGCTCCAGCAGACCCAGGTCGCCCGCGTCGTCCCCAAGTACGAGGCCTGGATGGCCCGCTTCCCCGACGCCGCGAGCCTGGCGGCCGCCCCGGCCGATGAGGTGCTGGCCCTCTGGAGCGGTCTGGGATACAACCGCCGGGCTCTCGCCCTGCACCGCGCCGCCAAGGCGATCGTGGACGATTTCGGCGGCGTCATTCCCCGCGGCGAGGCGGCGCTCCGCACGCTGCCGGGCGTGGGCGCCTACACCTCCCGCGCCGTCCTCGCCTTCGCCTTCGACCTTCCCAGCCCCTTCCTGGAGACCAATATCCGAACCGTCTTCCTCAAGCATTTTTTCCCCGGGCAGGAGGGCGTCAAGGACGCCGCCCTCGAGGCCGTGGCCGAGGCCACGCTCGACCGCGCAGCGCCCCGGCGCTGGTACACCGCCCTGATGGACTACGGCGCCGAGATCAAGCGCGCCGAGGGCAACCACTCCGTCCGCGGCGCCTCCTATAAAAAACAGGCGCCCTTCGCCACCTCCTTCAGGAGGGTGCGGGGCGCCGTGCTGAAAAGCCTCGTGGAAAAGCGATCGGTCGGGATCGAGGAACTCTATGCGAGCCTGCCTTTCTCCCGCGAAACGATAGAGAAGGGGGCAGAGGCCCTCGTCGCCGAAGGCTTCGCCCGCTACGAAGCGGGCTCTCTGACTATTTCTTCCTGAACGCCGTCGAAAAGAACTTCAAGATTCCGTCCCACAGCCTGCGGAAAAAGCTTCCGCGCGGAACGTCGGCCGCGGCGACGAGGTCGATCGGCCTCAAGTCGGCGCCTCCCACGGAGTAGATGATCTGACCGATCTTCTGCCCTTTCCTGATCGGGGCATCCACGTAGGCCGGCGCCACGATCCGCTGCGAGAGACCTGAAACCTTGCCCATGGGCAGGGTCACCGCGTTCCGCGACGCCGCGGCGAGGCTCACCGTGCGCTGGGCGCCAAACCAGGCGCGGGGCGTCGGCAGGGGGCCCGGATCGATCGAAGCTGTCTGGAAATTCTTGAATCCCCAGTCCAGGAGGCGGGTCGTGTCCTTGGTCCGCTGGCTCCCGCCGCCGGTCCCGCCCAGGGTGACGACGATGAAGCGCGTGTCGCCGCGCTTGGCCGTGGCCGCCA
>JAJTBU010000082.1 GCA_021286735.1 bacterium | reverse complement strand
CTCGTCCTCGACGCCTATTTCTCGGGCACCAAGCTCACCTGGCTCTTCAGGGAGCGCCCCGACCTCCGCGTGCGCGCCGAGCACGGCGAACTCATGTTCGGCACGATCGACTCCTGGCTCATCTACCGGCTCACCGGGCGGCACGCCACCGACCCGAGCAACGCGAGCCGCACCATGCTCTTCGACATCCGCAAGCGCCGCTGGGACGAGGGGCTGCTCTCCATGCTCGGCGTGCCGCGGCAGATCCTGCCCGAGGTTCTGCCGAGCTCGGGCTTCTTCGGTACGACATATAAGGAACTCTTCGGAAGCGAGATTCCCGTGACGGGCGTCGCGGGCGACCAGCAGGCCGCCCTCTTCGGCCACGCCTGCTTCGAGCCGGGCGAGGCCAAGAACACCTACGGCACGGGCTGCTTCACGCTGATGAACGCGGGACCCTTCCCCATCGCCTCGGCGCACAACCTGCTCACGACCGTAGCCTGGGACTTGGGCGATGGCTACACCTACGCGCTCGAAGGCTCCGTGTTCATCGCGGGCGCGGTGATCCAGTGGCTGCGCGATCAGATGGGCCTCCTGGCCGACTCGGCCGAGAGCGAAACCCTCGCGCGCTCCGTCGCCGATACGGGCGGCGTCTACCTGGTGCCCGCTTTCGTGGGCCTGGGCGCGCCCTACTGGGATTCGGAGGCGCGGGGAACGATCGTGGGCATCACGCGCGGGACCACGCGCGCCCACTTCGTGCGGGCTGCCCTGGAGGCCATCGCCTACGAGTCGCGCGACCTTTTGGACGCGATGGAGAAGGATTCGGGCCGCGCGCTTTCCAGCATAAAGGC
This sequence comes from bacterium, assembly GCA_021286735.1. GTDB lineage: Bacteria > Spirochaetota > Spirochaetia > Treponematales > Rectinemataceae > JAJTBU01. The sequence continues at coordinate 7,998 of JAJTBU010000082.1, read as the reverse complement.
CGACGGCGGCGCCTCGGCCAACTCCTTCCTTATGCAGTTCCAGGCCGATATAACGGGCCGGAGCGTCGCGCTGCCCGAGGTGGCCGAGACCACGGCCCTGGGCGCCGCCTACATGGCCGGCCTGGCTGTCGGCTACTGGGCGAGCCTCGACGATGTGAAACACAATTGGCGCCAGCGCAGGGCCTTCACGCCGGCCATGGACGAGGGCGTCCGCGCCGGGCTCGTTTCCGGCTGGGAAAAAGCGGTGGCCGCGGCGCGGTCGTACCGATAGGTACGGCGTACCGTTAGGTACGATGTACCGATAGGTACGATGTACCGATAAGGAGAGATTGCATGACCAACGCAGAAAAGGCCGTGGCGCTGCACCGCGGCGGATCTGCCTGCTCGCAGGCGGTTTTCACGGTGCTCGCCGAGGAGCTCGGGCTGGACGCGCGCGTCGCCCACAAGCTTTCGACGGGGCTGGGTGGCGGCATCGGGCGGCTCGGCCTCAGTTGCGGCGCGATCACTGGCGGAGTTCTCGCCCTCTCGCTCGCCTTCGGCAGCGAGGACGGCGCGGACCAGAAAGCCAAGCTCGATACCTACGCGCGCGTGGCCGCCCTCTTCAGGGCGATGGAAGCCAGGCACGGCTCCTCCCAGTGCCGCGCCCTGCTGGGCGGCGCGGATCTCTGGACGGAGGAAGGCCGCGCGGCGGTCGCGGCAGGCGGCTACTCCGACAAGGTCTGCAACGCGTTGGTGGCCGATGTCGTCGAGTACGTAGAAAAAGAGATCACCGGAGGAAAACGCCATGGATGAGCGATACCTGCAGGGACGCCATTTCCTGAAATCCAACTGGCACCTGGTCAAGGAGCTCCAGTCCGACCAATCGCGGGGCCTCCCCGTGCCGCCGCAGGAGTTTCCCCCGGAGGAGGACGACTCGGTCGTCGCCCTGCCGCCCGTGGATGACGTGTATCTCGGGCAGACGGCGGGGCCGGCGTCGAGCGCGGCCGCGGCCTCCGTCCTCCACGCCCTCCTCAAGAGCCGGAAGTCGCGGCGCGCCTTCCAGCCTGAGCCGCTCTCGCTGCAGGAGCTGTCCTACCTTTTATGGTCCTGCGAAGGTGTGCGCGAGAACAAGGGCAAGTTCTCCTTCCGCACTACGCCCTCGGGCGGCGCGCGGCACCCTCTGGACGTCTACCTCTTCGCGAGGCGGGTCGAGGGGCTCAAGCCCGGGCTCTACCGCTACCTTCCGCTGGAGCATTCCCTGGTCCTCGAGCGCGAAGGCGACGATTCGGCCGCCCTCGACGATGCCCTGATGGGACAGCTGCGCCGGGCGCCCTGCGTCGTCCTCTGGGCCGCGGTGCCCTACCGCAGCGAGTGGCGCTACGGCAAGGCGGCGGACAAGCTCGTCGCCCTGGACGCCGGGCACTCCTGCCAGAACCTCTACCTCGCCTGCGAGGCCCTGGGCCTGGGCACCTGCGCCATCGGCGCCTACGACCAGAAGAAACTCGACGACTACCTCGACCTCGACGGCGAGGAGATGTTCGCGATGTACGCCGCGCCGGTCGGCAAGCCTGCGGAGTAGGCGGGCTCGGCGCGGGCGGCGGGGGGCGCAGGGCAGATGCGGCGCCCTATTTCATCGAAGAGGAGAATCCCGATGGAACTCGATATCGTCCAACTTTCGATCCCCGAGGGCTGCAACATCGTGGTGGGGCAGTCGCACTTCATCAAGACGGCGGAAGACATCGCCGAGATCATGGCGAACTCGGTGCCGGGCGCCAAGTACGGCCTGGCCTTCAACGAGGCCTCGGGCGTCTGCCTGGTGCGGACCGAAGGCAGCGAGCCGGCGCTCGTGGAGAGCGCGGTCGCCTGCGCCCTGGCGGTCGGCGCGGGCCACACCTTCTACCTGGTGCTCGGGCCGGGCGCCTATCCCATCAACGTGCTGGACAGGATCAAGGCATGCCCCGAGGTGTGCAGGATTTTCTGCGCCACCGCCAATCCGCTGCAGGTCGTCCGCGCAAAGAGCGAACAGGGCGCGGGCATCCTCGGCGTGATCGACGGCTCCTCGCCGCTGGGCGTCGAGTCCGCCGTCGACAAGGCAGACCGCAGGGGCCTGCTGCGGCGCTTCGGGTACAAGTTCTAGGCGGCGGCTGAAGGCTGCGCGCCGCGGCTTGGGCGCGGCTTCAGCGCAGCGCCCAACGCTGCAGATTCAGCGCCGCGCGCGCTCAGCCGCGGCGCCCGCCGCAGTCCCCGCGCGGCTGCCCCTCAGGTCGCGCCGTCGCAGCCAAGCCCCAGGCGGTGCCCGGCGATGAGGCCCGCCGAGATGCTCGTGAACACCTCGCCCTCGCGCACGCGCCCGGGGAAATGCCTCTCCAGCATGCGCACGAAGGCCGGAATCCTGCAGGAGCCGCCGACCCGCACCACGTGCGCCACGTCGCCGGGCTCGAGTCCGGCAGCCGCCACCGTTCCCAGCGTCACCTTCTCCGCCGCCGCCACGCGCGGCGCGATCATCGCTTCGAAATCCGGCCGGCTTATCTTTTCGTCGAAGGCCACGTAGGGCGGCACAGCGAAGGCCACCGAAGCCCGCTCGCTCGACGAGAGCGCGATCTTGGCCTCGTCGATCTTCTCGAAGAGCCCGAAGGAGAGGTTGCGGTCGAGGAACTCGACGAGCCCCTTGAGCGCGTTCTTGCGGTCGGCCTCGAAAATCATGTCCTGGATCGTCTCCTTGGCTTTCACCACGTCGCCCAGGGGCAGGGCGTAGAAGGAAGCCACCTGGTTCGTGATCCAGCCGGGGATCTCGAGGCGTCGGCCCGTCATGGTCCGCAGGTGCCCGCCGTAGCCGAAATGCCTGATGACGCGCCCGCGCGAGAGGTCCTCGTCGAGGATGTAGCCGCCCAGGTCGACGCCGTCGTTGGCGAGGATGTCGACGCCGCCGTCCAGGACGCGGGCGACGGTGATGTCCAGCGTGCCGCCGCCGAAGTCGAAGACCAGGGTGTTGCCCTTGACGCCGCCGATCAGGCTCGCCATGGCGGCCACGGGCTCCATCACGAAGTGGACTTCCTCGAAGCCGGCGGCGGCGCAGGCGGCGGCGAAGCGCGCCTGGATGAAGCCCTCCGTGCCGGGCCTGGGCGAGAGGCGCACCGGCCTGCCCAGGACGACGCTCCCGTCGGGGACGCCGAGGCTCGCGTCGGCGCGTCGCTTCACCTCGCGCAGGAAGAGGCCGACCAGGGCTTCGGCCTTGACGTAGTTGCCGAAGATGTTCGATCCCTCGAAATACTCGTCCTTGAGCGCGAGCTTGAGGGCCTGGAAGAGGCGGAAGTGGCGGTAGAGGTCGCGGGCGCGGCGGTGCTTTTCCAGGGCCGCGGCGTAGTCTCGTATGGCCGCCGCGCCGACCGACACGGGGCAGTCGCGCTCGAAGAACATGAGGGAGGGGAGGACGGTCTCTCCGCCGCCCAGATCGACGAGGCGCGAGTCCGCGCCCTCGCCGGCGGAGACGACCGTGTTCGAAGTTCCGAAATCGATGCCGTACATGGGGGCCTCCTCGCCGCGGATTTGGGCGTCAAAGGGAGCCACAAATCGGAGCGAGTGTCAAGGGATGGAGGCCGCGGCGGCTGCTGCTGCGTGCGGTCGTCGGCCGCCGGAAAGTGGCGCGGGACGCCGCGCGGCCAGCCGCGTTGGCCGACGCCGAATGCGGCCCGCTGGCGGCCGCGGCGCCGCGCTAGAGCGCCGCGAGCACAGCTTCGGCCATCGCCTTCCTGAACTCGTTGATGTTCTGCGGCGACTCGACGTGGAGCCGGTTGGCGAGCACCGCCACGGCGAGGTTCCGCGCTTTGTTGAGGTAGAGGTAGGTGCCGGTGAAGCCGGTATGGCCGCAGCCGCCCTCGGGATAGAGCTCGCCGAGCTGGAAGCCGAGGCCGCGCCCGCCGCCATGGTCGACGATAGCGTCAGCGGCCAGGCGCGGCGAGAGGTAGCCCGAATGCGACGCCGGGTCCAGGTAGAGGCGCCCGAGCGCGCAGAGGTCGCGCGCGGTCGAAAAGACGCCGGCGTGCCCGGCGGCGCCGCCGAAATAGTAGTGGCAGTTGCCGTCGTCCGCTTCGCCGAGGAAGGGCCTGTCGTCTGGGCGCCAGCCCCCGAAGGCGAGGCCGAGGTCGGCGACCATCTTCTTCTCGATGCGGTTGCCGAATTCGGTGGCCGCGAAAGGCCCCGCTGGCGGCCTGTAGCCGGAATCGGCCAACTTCAGATGTCCGCAGACGAAATCGCGCATCGCTGGCTTGAGGGGGAAGCGGCTCACCCCCTCGAGGATCTTGCCCAGCAACATGAAGTTGAGGTCCGAGTAGATCATTTCATTCCTGCGGGGAAATTGCTCGAGCACCCGCTCGAGGATGTCGCCGAAGTCGCCGGCAACGGCGGCCGCGGTCTGTCCGGCCGGCGCGGCCGCCACATCAGGCGTCTGGCCGGCGTAGAAGGGATACCAGTAATGCAGGCCGCTCGAGTGCGTGAGGAGCTGGCGCACCGTCATGCCCGTGAAGGCTTCCGCGACGAGCGGCCGTCCATCGGCGATTCTTGCAGTCGATTCAATATCGCACAACGTCGAGTCGAGCGACAGCCTGCCCTGCGTCGCCAGGTGGAGGATGGCGGTCGTCGTGAACAGCTTCGTCAGCGAGGCTATGTCGAACTTGACGTTGGGCGTCATGGGGCTGTGCCGAACTCCGTCGCACAACGCGAGTCCGTAGGCGCTCTCGTGCCGGACGATTCCGCCCTGCTCGACGCGGACGACTATCCCCGCCGCAAGCTTCCGCTCGACGGCTTCCCGCGCGAGCGCCTCCACCGCGCCGGAGTACATCGCGTTCGTCATGGCGCCCTCCGCTTGACCATGAGGATCTCGGTCACGCCGTCTACGGCGAAATCGGGAAGCGCGCCCGCTTTGGCGAATCCATGGCGCTCGTAGAAAACGATCGCCTTATCGTTGAAATCGGAGACGAGCAGCGCGAGCATGCGAGCCTTGGGAGGCGCGCGGCGCTCGAACTCCGCGAGCAGCGCGGCCCCCACACCGCCCGAGCGCTCTTTCCCGTCTACGGCGATGAGCTTGAGGTAGGGGGCCGACCCGAAGGCGCCGCGCGGGTCGATCCAGGCGAACCCGAGGATGGCGCCCGAGCCCGAGCCTACGGCTGAGCCCGGGCCAAGAGCCTCACGCGCGGCCACGATGATCGCGCCCGACTCGAGGGCGCGGCGCATCGAGCCGGCCAGTGTCTCCATGTCGAAATGGTAGCGCCTGCCGATCTCGGAATCGCAGGCGATCGCCGCGCAGCTCTCTAAATCGCACAACTTCGCGTCGACGATCGAAATGTCCGCGCGCGTCATTCTCTCAGCCCTCCTTCCCCGCGTAGAGGAAGCACGCCACCAAGTGCCCCGGCTCGGCCTCGACCGGCTTCGGCGACTCGATCGCGCAACGCGCCATCGCCTCGGAGCAGCGCTCCCGGAAGGGGCAGCCCGCGCGCTCCGCCGTGGGGGAGGGCACGTCGCCCTTGAGGATGATCCGCCGCCTTAAGCGCTCCTTGGGCGGGTCGGGGATCGGCACCGCCGACAGGAGGGCGCGCGTGTAGGGATGCAGCGGGCGCTCGTAGAGCGCCGCCGATTCGGCCACCTCGGCGATGGTGCCGAGATACATCACGACGATCCTGGAGCAGAAATATTCGACCACCGCGAGGTTGTGCGCTATGAAGAGGAAGGTGAGGTCGAATTCGTCCTGCAGGTCCTTGAGCAGGTTGAGTATCTGCGACTGGATCGACACGTCGAGGGCGCTGACCGGCTCGTCGGCGATCACCAGTTTCGGCGACAGGGCGAGCGCGCGGGCGATGCCAATCCTCTGGCGCTGGCCTCCCGAGAACTCGTGCGGGTAGCGGCCGGCGAAGGAGGGCAGGAGCCCGACCTTGTCCATCAGGGAGGTCACCTTGGCGCCGATTTCCTTTTCCGACATCGCCAGGCCGCCCCGCGCCGCGTAGATCCGCATCGGCTCGGCGATGATGTCGCCCGCCTTCATCCGAGGATCGAGCGAGGAATAGGGATCCTGGAAGACGATCTGGAAATTGCGCCGGGCGTCCAGCAGCTCCCTGGGGGACAGGGCGGCGAGATCGCGGCCCTCGAAGAGGACCTGGCCTGACGTTGCGCGCTGCAGCTGGGCGACCGCCATCGCCGTCGTCGACTTGCCGCAGCCGGATTCGCCCACCAGGCCCAGGGCCTCGCCCTTGGCCACCGAAAAGCTGATATCGTCCACCGCCTTGAGCCAGCCGACGCGGCGCCTGAACACGATCCCCTTCTCGACGGGGAAATGGACCTTGAGATTCCTGACCTCGAGCAGCGCGCGGGGGTCGTTCATGCTTCGCTCCTTGCAGAGTGACCGGCCGCGTGCAGCCAGCAGCATACCGATCGCGGTGCGCCGTCCTCGCCGGCGAGCGCGACTTCTGGCGGATACTCGCGCTCGCAGATCGGCATTGCGCGATCGCAGCGCGGCCTAAAGGCGCAGCCCGCGGGCAGGCCTGCGAGGTTGGGCGGCGCGCCCGGTATCGAATAGAGCCTGTGCCTGCCCGCCGAATCGATGCGCGGGATCGAGTCCAGAAGGCCCCGCGTGTAGGGATGCTTCGGGTCGCGGAAAAGCTCGTCGCAGCCGGCGCGCTCGACGATGCGCCCCGCGTACATGACGCATACGGAATCGCACAACCCCGCCACGACACCCAGGTCGTGCGTGATCATGATCACCGACATCGTGTTCTCGTCGGAAAGGCCCTTCACGAGCTCGAGGATCTGCGCCTGGATCGTCACGTCGAGGGCGGTGGTCGGCTCGTCCGCGATCAGTATTTCCGGGCTGCAGCTGATCGCCATGGCGATCATCACGCGCTGGCGCATGCCGCCCGAGAACTGGTGCGGATAATCGTCGGCGCGCCGCTCGGCGTCCGGAATGCCGATCGCCTTCAGCAGCTCGACTGCCTTCGCCTTAGCCTCCTGCTTCCCCAGCCCATGGTGGAGCCGCAGGGCCTCGGCGATCTGGAACGATATGCGCAACAGAGGATTCAGCGAAGTCATCGGGTCCTGGAAAATCATCGAGATGGCCCCGCCGCGCACGAGGCGCATATCCTCCTCGCCGCCCTGGAGGAGATCGCGGCCCCGGAACAGTATCTGGCCGCCAGCGATCTTGCCCGGAGGCGTCGGCACGAGCCTGAGGAGCGAGAGGTTCGTCACCGATTTCCCGCTGCCGGATTCGCCCACGATGCCGAGCGCCTCGCCGCGCGCCAGGTCGAAGGAAATATCGTCGACGGCCTTCACGAGGCTGTATTCAGTATCGAAATACGTCTTCAAGTTCCTCACGCTGAGAATCGTCTCGCCGCGCGCTTTGGTGTCGCTCATCGTCGCTCCCCCTATTTCACGTTGCGCAGGCGCGGATCGAGGATGTCGCGCAGGCCGTCGCCCAGCAGATTGAAGCCGAGCACCAGGACGCTGATCGCCAGCCCCGGATATATCGCCGTCCAGGGGGCGAGCATCATGAACTTGCGCGCGCTGGCGAGCATGTTGCCCCACGAGGGGTAGGGCGGCTGCACGCCCAGGCCGAGGAAGCTCAGGGCCGACTCGAGGAGGATCGCCACGCTGAGCGAGAGCGAAACCTGCACGATGAGCGGCATCATGATGTTCGGCAAAAGGTGCCTGAAGAGCACGAAGCGCCTGCTGGCCCCGTTCGACAGGGCGGCGCGCACGAACTCGCTGCCTTTCAGCGTCAAGATCGCCCCGCGCGACACGCGCGCGAACTGCGGTATGTACACGATGCCGATCGCTATCACGACGTTGTACGTTTTCTCTCCCAGGATGCCCATGATGAAGATCGCCAGAAGCAGCGACGGGAAGGAGAAAAGCACGTCGGCCACGCGCATGATCGCCTGGTCCCAGGCGCCGCCCAGGTAGCCCGCCCAGATGCCCATCAGCGTGCCGATCACCGCGCCCATCAGCGTGGCGCTCAGCGATATGACGAGGGACACG
>JAJTBU010000081.1 GCA_021286735.1 bacterium | reverse complement strand
GATTTCCTCGCCGAGCCTTGCCGCGAGGTAGGTGAGTTCGCGCTCGCTCAGGCCCGCGCCGAGGCGCAGCTGCCTGGTGCCCGCCTCGATCAGGAGTTCGCGCTGCGATGCGCCGTTGACCTGCAGCCGCGAGGGAACCACGCAGACGGCGCCGATGTCGGCGATCGGCCAGGATCCCGTGCGTTCGAAGCCCAGGAAGGTCGCGCGGGTGACGAACTCGCCCCCCGCGATCAGGAGTTCGCCGCGCGCCAGGACCGGGCCGAGGATGGCCTTGAGCATGAAGAAGCCGGCTCCCCAGAAGGGCAGGCTGAAGAGCGAGAAGAAGACGGGCGCGCGCATCTTGACGGTCATGAAGGTCCAGAAGGCCACGAAACCGATCCAGACGGCGGCGAAGCCGGCTCCGGGCGCGACCGCGCCGCCGAGCTTGGCCCGCGGAAAGCGGATGAGGAGGCTCCCGGCCGAATCCTCGATGACGACCTTGCTGTCGGCGGGGAGGCGCGCCGGCGCCCCGGCCGTGGCGAGACCCCGGCGCGTGTAGTCCGGGGGCGGCTCCCTGCCGGCGGCGATAGCCTCGCGGAGCTGATCCCGGAGCGAGGCCTTCCCGCCGGTACTCGCTCCGCGCGCGGGGCGGCTTTCGTCATCGGGCTCCCCGGCCCGGCCGATCCCCGGAACCTGCTTCAATCCGCGCAGGATGAGGGCGGCGTCTCGAGGGCCCAGAGTCCTCCGCGCGACGTCGGGGTCGAGCCAGGAATCCAGGACGGCGGTCATTGCCGGAGGCAGTTCCACGAGGCCGGCCAAGTTTATCCTGAGCCCCGAGGTGGGGAGTTCGGAGGGGTTTCTGCCCGTCAGCATGAAGACGGCCGTGGCCGCCGCCCCGTAGAGGTCGGAGCGGGGCGACGCCTTGCCCGCGACCTGCTCCAGGGGGATGTAGCCCGCGGTTCCCACCAGGGTCGCGCCCGGGTAGAGGGCAGCGCGCACGGCGTCCTGCACGCCCGAGAAGTCCACCAGGGCGATGGAGCCGTCCGGCCGCAAAATGATGTTGCGCGGATTCACGTCGCGGTGGACGACAGGAGGCCGCAGCTCGCCCAGATAGGCCAGGATGTCCGCCAGCGAGGCGAGGATGGCCTCTATCTCGGTTTCCGAAAACCTCCGCCCCGAGGCCGCCGCCTTTTCGAGATCCACGCCCTCGATGTGCTCCATGGCCAGGACCAGGCGGAGCCGCCCGCCTTCCTCGTCCTCGAAGCTGCCGAGATAGGCGGGGATTCCCGGGTGGGACAGCGCCTTCAGCGCGTCGGCCTCGCGGCGGAAGAGGTCGACCGTGCCCCAGGACGAGGCTTCGCTCAGGTCGAGGATCTTGAGGACGACGCCGGGCTCCTCGGAAGCCGCCCCCGCGTCCGGGACCGTCGCGCCAGCCGCCCCCGCTCCCGCGGGAATCGCCTGCTCTGCCAGCCATGTCGAGGCGGCCACGCCCCTCCCCAGCTGCCTTATGAGTGTGTATGGACCGATCCTGTCTGATTCTTTCAAGGGCGAGGCCTCCCGCGCGGCTCGGGCCGCCTACTCCCGGGATTCGTCCCGGTAGGCCCTGAGCTTGTCGGCCCTCGCCAGGGCGGCCAGCGCGGCAGCCCGCTCCGCCTTCATGCCCAGCTCCTCGTAGGTGTCGGCGAGGTTGAACCAGGCTTCCGAAAAGTCCGCCTCGATCGCCGTGGCCTTTTCGAAGCAGTCCTTGGCCTCGCGGAATGCCGACAGGCGGAAGCGCACGACGCCGAGATCGTTCCACGCCTGCGCCAAGCCGGGATCCATGGCGAGCGCCTCATTGTAAAGGCCCGCCGCGGCCTCGAAATCGTCCCCCTCGTAGGCCAGGAGGCCCAGGGCGTGGACGAAGTCCGCTTCGCCCGGCTCCAGCCTGCGCGCCTCGAGCAGGTCGGCGCGCGCGCCAGCCGAATCGCCGGACAGCCGCTTGGCCTCGGCCCTGTTGAAGAATATTCCCGCCATGTCCGGCGCGAGCGAAATCGCCTCGTCGAAGGCCGCGATGGCCTCCGGGTAGCGTCCCGAATCGGTGAACCGTATCCCCCTGGCGTTCAGCGCCGGGGCTGTCTTCGCGTCGTTTGTCGGAGCCTGCATCCCTCTATCCTCCCGATCCGCCCCGCCTCCGCCTCATGGCCAGTGCGGACCCTCTATGTTCGCCTTAAGCATACTCGCATTCCGCCGAAATTGCATCATGAGGAGAGCGGCCTCCCGGCGGCCCGGAGCGCCTATGCCTCGGCTGTAGCGATAAATAAATATACAAGTATGGACTCCTCCCGCCGCGGCGTCTAGGGCTTGTCAGAAATACTATGTGGCTATATAATGTCAATATATTATTATCGATATATGTGTACTTATATATAGTAATCTGGAGGTAGTGGCATGCCGGCTGCGAACATCGAATTTTCGAGCGAGTTGAACAGCTTCATCGAAGAGTGGGGAAAGAAGCCCGGTGGGCTCATCATGATGCTCCACAGGATCCAGGGCGAATTTGGCTACATTCCCCGCGAAGCGGCCGAAAAACTCTCCCTCATGGTCGGGCTTCCCCTGGCCAAGATCTACGGCGTCGTGACCTTCTATCATTTCTTCAAGACGAGCAAGCCCGGCAAGCACAGAATCGCCATCTGCCTCGGCACCGCCTGCTACCTCAAGGGCGCCCAGGACCTCGTGGACGAGTCGCGCTCGATCCTCGGGATCGCGGGCGAGGATGTCACCGACGACGGGCTCTTCAGCATCGACGAAGTGCGCTGCCTCGGCTGCTGCGGCCTGGCGCCCGTGCTCCAGGTGGGCGACGAAGTCTACGGCAAGGTCACGAAGGAACAGCTGCCGGACATCATCGCGAAATACAGGAACCTCTAGGAGGGCGCCCGCGGCGTCCGCTCCCGGCATCTGGCTGCGATGCACTACGCGATCGTCGATTTCGTCACGGACATCGCCCAGAACGCCTGCGAATCGGGCGCGAGCCGCGTCGGCATCGTCTTCTCGGAGGACGACGACCGCGTGGACGTCGCGGTGGAGGACGATGGAAAGGGCATGGACGCCGGCCAGCTCGCGCGCGCCCTCGACCCTTTCTATACGGACGGCGAAAAGCATCCGGGGCGGAAGGTCGGGCTCGGACTTCCGTTCCTGAAGCAGGCGGCCGACCAGGACGGCGGGCGGTTCTCGATCCGCTCCGAACTGGGGCGCGGGACCGCGGTCGAGTTCGGTTTCGACAAGCGGAACGTGGATTGCCCCCCGGTGGGCGACGTTCCGGGCATGCTGCTCTCGGCCCTCTGCATGCCGGGCGGCCACGAGATGACCATCGCGCGCAGGCGCGGGAGCCTCTCGTATGAGCTGCGGAAGAGCGAGCTGATTGAGGCGCTTGGGAACCTCGAAGAGGTTTCCTCGCTGGCCTTGCTGAAACAGTTTTTACGGTCGCAGGAAGAAGGATAAGCTGACCGGCGGCGCGGGCGGCGATCCCCGGAAGGGGAACGCGGACGGCGCGGGCGGCAGCGAAATTAAGGAGTGGATCTATGGCAAGGATGACCCTCGACGAGCTTCGGGCGCTTCGCGAGACGAAACGCCAGGACTTGGCGCGGCGGGATGTCGAAGGAAAGGACATCCAGATTATTGTCGGAATGGGAACGTGCGGGATCGCTGCCGGCGCGAAGCTTACGTTCGACGCCCTCGTCGATTCGATCCAGAAGCACGGGCTCGAGAGCAAGGTGCTCATCAGGCAGACCGGCTGCATGGGCCTCTGCTATGTCGAGCCGACGGTCGAAGTGGCCTACCCGGGCATGCCCACCGTCATCTACGGCAAGATGACCTCCGACGCGGCCGAAGAACTCGTCCAGAAGCATCTTGTCGAGCACACCCTGCTCGACAACCACATCTTCGACCGCCCCGCGGCCGACATTCTGAAGAAGTAGGACGGAAGCGAAATGGCGAAGAAAAACTTCATGCTCGTCTGCGGCGGAACCGGCTGCGAATCCTCCAAGAGCGACGAAATCTACCGCACCCTGATCAAGGAAGCGGAACTCCAGGGCGTCAAGGACGACGTCCAGGTCGTCAAGACCGGCTGCTTCGGCTTCTGCGAGAAAGGCCCCATCGTCAAGGTGCTCCCCTCCGAGTCCTTCTACGTGGAAGTGAAGCCCGAGGACGCCAAGGAGATCATCGCGGAGCAGGTGATCAAGGGCCGCGAGGTCAAGCGCCTCCTCTACAAGAAGTCCCAGCAGACCGCCGACAACATCAAGGTCCAGGACATCGAGTTCTACCAGAAGCAGTTCCGCATCGTGCTGCGCAACTGCGGCGTCATCAACCCCGAGAACATCGAGGAGTACATCGCCCGCGACGGCTACGTGGCCCTCGAGAAGGCCCTCTTCGAGATGAGCCCCCAGCAGATCATCGACGTGATGAAAGCCTCCGGCCTCCGCGGCCGCGGCGGCGCCGGATTCCCCACGGGCGTCAAGTGGGAGACGGCGGCCAAGGTCAACAGCGAGGTCAAGTACGTTGTCTGCAACGCCGACGAGGGCGACCCCGGCGCCTACATGGACAGGTCCACGATCGAGGGCGACCCGCACTCCGTGCTCGAAGCCATGATCATCGCCGGCAAGGCCATCGGCGCCCACAACGGCTACATCTACATCCGCGCCGAGTATCCCCTGGCCATCGATAGGCTCAAGGTCGCCATCGCCCAGGCCAAGGAACGCGGCCTCATGGGCGTGGACATCCTGGGCTCCGGCTTCGACTTCGACGTCGAGATCCGCCTGGGCGCCGGCGCCTTCGTCTGCGGCGAGGAAACCGCCCTCCTGCAGTCCATCGAGGGCAACCGCGGCATGCCGATTCCCAAGCCGCCATTCCCCGCCATCAAGGGACTCTGGGGCAAGCCGACGATCATCAACAACGTCGAGACCCTGGCCAACATCCCCGTGATCCTGACCAAGGGCGCCGAGTGGTTCGCCGCCATCGGCACCGACAAGTCCAAGGGCACCAAGGTCTTCGCCCTCACCGGCAAGATCAACAACTCCGGCCTGATCGAGGTCCCGATGGGGACCACGCTGCGCGAGATCATCTTCGACATCGGCGGCGGCATCAAGGGCGGCAAGAAGTTCAAGGGCGTCCAGACCGGCGGCCCCTCCGGCGGCATCATCGTCGAGAAGGACCTCGACACCCCGATCTCCTACGAGAGCCTCATCGCCCTCGGCTCCATGATGGGCTCGGGCGGCATGATCGTCATGGACGAGGACGACTGCGTCGTCGACGTCTCCAAGTTCTACATGGCCTTCTGCGTGGACGAATCCTGCGGAAAGTGCGCCCCCTGCCGCATCGGCACCAACCAGATGCACGCCCTCCTCGACAAGATATCCAAGGGCAACGGCGTGGAAGCCGACCTCGACAGCCTGGAGCGCATCGGCAAGGCGATGACCAAGGCCTCGCTCTGCATGCTCGGCGGCTCGGCCGCCAACCCCACGCTGGCGACCATCCGCCACTTCAGGGACGAGTACATGGAGCACATCGTCGATCACAAGTGCCGCGCGGGCAAGTGCAAGTCCCTCGTCGTCTACGAGATCATCCCCGCCAAGTGCATCGGCTGCGGCCTCTGCGCGCGCAAGTGCCCCGTGCCCTGCATCACCGGCGAGAAGAAACAGCCGCACGTCATCGACACGGCCCGCTGCATCAAGTGCGGCGAGTGCTTCAAGGCCTGCAAATTCGGCGCGGTGACCAAGCGCTAAGGACGGGAGACATACCATGATCAATTGCAAGATTAACGGAATAGCGGTCCAGGTCGCCGAGGGAGCCACCGTGCTCGACGCGGCCAAGAAGGCCAACGTCAAGATCCCCACGCTCTGCTACAATCCCGACCTTTCCCCCTGGGCGGCCTGCGGCATCTGCGTCGTGCGCGTCGAGGGCAGCAACAAGATGCTGCGCTCCTGCTGCACGCCGGTGGCCGAGGGCATGAGCATCGTCACGAACGACGCCGAACTCGTCGAGATCAGGAAGACGGTCATCGAGCTGATCCTGTCCACGCATCCGGACGACTGCCTCCAGTGCCCGCGCAACCAGGACTGCGAGCTGCAGACCCTGGCCCAGGAATTCGGCATCCGCAAGCAGTCCTTCCCCAAGCGCCTGCGCGACCTCCCGGTCGACGACACGACCGGCGCCATCATCCTCAACCCGGAGAAATGCGTCCGTTGCGGCCGCTGCGTGACGGTCTGCCAGCAGATGCAGAACGTCTGGGCGATCGAGTTCCTCGGCCGCGGCGAGTCCACGCGCATCGCGCCGGCCGCCGACGTGGCCCTGGGCGAGAGCCCCTGCATCCGCTGCGGCCAGTGCTCCGCGCACTGCCCCGTGGGCGCGATCTACGAGAACGACCAGACCAAGGAAGTGTGGGACGCCCTCATGAAGACCGGCCCCGACGCCAAGACCTGCGTCGTGCAGATCGCCCCCGCGGTCCGCGTGGCCCTCGGCGAAGCCTTCGGGCTCCCGGCCGGCACCGACCTCACCAAGAAGATATACACCGCCTTCCGCCGCATGGGCTTCGACGCCATCTTCGACACGAACTTCTCCGCCGACCTCACCATCCTCGAGGAAGGCACCGAGTTCGTGAAGCGGCTGACCGGCGCCCTCCAGGGCGGCCTGGCCGCGGCGACCAAGGAAAGGTCGATGCCCCTGATCACCTCCTGCTGCCCGGCATGGGTCGACTACATGGAGAAGTACTATCCGGACATGGTGCCGAACTTCTCCACCGCCAAGAGCCCCCAGCAGATGATGGGCGCCATGATCAAGACCTTCTGGGCGGGCAAGGCCGGCATCGACCCGGCGAAGATCTTCTCAGTGTCGATCATGCCCTGCACGGCCAAGAAGTACGAAACCCACCGCGACGAGACCATGTACTCCTCCGGTTTCCAGGACGTGGATGTATCGATCACCACCCGCGAGCTCGCCAGGATGATCAAGCAGGCCGGCATCGACCTCGTCAACCTGCCCGAGTCCGAGCCCGACAGCCCGATGGGGCCCTACACCGGCGCCGGCGTCATCTTCGGCGCGACCGGCGGCGTCATGGAGGCGGCGTTGCGCTCCGCCTACTTCCTCGTCACCGGCGAGGAGCTCAAGGACGTCAATTTCACGGCGGTGCGCGGCATCTCCGGCATCAAGGAAGCCTCGGTCCACATCAAGGGCGTCGACGTCCGCGTGGCGGTGGCGCATCAGATGGGCAACATCCAGCAGGTTTTGGACCAGGTCAGGGCCGCGCGCGAGTCCGGGAAGGAAACTCCCTGGCACTTCATCGAGGTGATGGCCTGCCGCGGCGGCTGCATCGGCGGCGGCGGACAGCCCTACGGCGCCACGGACGAAATCCGCACCAAGCGCATCAGGGCCATCTACGACCACGACGAGAATACGGAGTACCGCTGCTCGCACCAGAACCCCTACATCAAGCAGGTGTACGCCGAGTTCCTGGACGCGCCGGGCAGCCACAAGGCCCACAAGCTCCTGCACACGCACTACGTCGAGAGGCCGCTGTTCATGAAATAAGGAAAGCGTCGTCCTGAATCGACGAAGGCGGGCGCCCACGTGGGCGCCCGCCTTTTTTTGCTCAGCGCCGCGGGCTAGCGGATCTGGCGCCCTCCGACCCATACCGAGGCGATATTGGGCCGGGTCGCGGTGTAGACGATCTTCTGGAGAATCTTATCCCCCGTGTCGAGGTCGTCCCACAGCCGTATCGAGCCTTCGGGCGCCCTGGTGTCCACGGCTATGGCGTCGAAATGGTGGCCGGGGCTGAAGTTGCCGATGGGAAGATCCAGGGCGACGCCGCCTCCCGTGGTGGCGATGTAGAAAGCGTCGCGGAAATCCACCCTGCTGAAGGGACGGCCGCGTCGCTCCTCGGGCTCGAAGCGCGCGTCGTTACCCGTTTCGAGCATGCGCGAGGCGGCGATCGCCTCCCGCATCGCCTCGAACATGGAGCTGGAGGGCCCGCCCGAGACATCGGTGCCCAAGGCCACGTGGAGGCCCCGCTCGAGGGCCGCGCGCAGGGGGAAGACAGCGCTGGAGAAGTAGGCGTTCGACAGGGGGCAGTGGGAGACCGCCGATCCCCGGGCCTTGAATATGTCCATGTCCCTCGCGGTGAGGTGGGGGGCATGGCCGAGCAGGCTCTTCCGGCCGAGAAAGCCGAAGCTGTCCAATGCCTCGGTATCCGTCATGCCGAAGCGCTCGATCACGAATCGATGTTCCCAATCCCCCTCCGAACAGTGGGTCTGCACATGGCAGCCCAGGTGTTTTGCCAAGGCGCCAAGCCCCTTCAGGGAGGCGTCGGTGCAGGAGGGGATGAATCGGGGCGACACCACAGCCAGAACCCTGCCCTCGGCGTTGTCGGGATTGGCCTTCACATAATCGAAGAGGTCGGCTGTCCCGCGTATGGCTTCGTCGGGGGAGGCGTCCCGGTAGTAGTCGGGGCACTGTTCCTTGTGGTCCATGGCCACCTTTCCGATGAGGGCGCGCTGTCCTTTTTCCAGGCAGATGTCGGCGAGAATCCTGGTGGCGTCCTGATGGATCGTGGCGTAGTAGAGGGCCGTCGTCGTGCCGATGGCGATGAGGTCGTCGACCAGGAGGGAATAGGTCGCCCGCGCGAAGACGATATCGGCGTAGCGGGCTTCCAGGGGAAAGGTGTACTTGTAGAGCCACTCTTCGAGGGGTACGTCCAGGGCTTGGCCGAGCTGCGGATACTGGGGGGCGTGCACGTGGGTATCGACGAGCCCCGGCAGGAGGTAGGTTCCTTCGGGAAGCCTGAGCAGCTTGCCGCTCTCCTGGGCCGCTCGAAGCCTGGCGTCGTAGCCGGGTTCGGCCGGTCTCTGGAAGGATTCTATCCTGCCTTCGGCGTCCACGGAGACGAGGGCTTCGGTGAATGC
>JAJTBU010000080.1 GCA_021286735.1 bacterium | reverse complement strand
GGTGGAGGACCGTCTCCTCGATGACCCTGAGCTGGTTGCGGTAGAGCCCGGTGATGTTCGTGCCGTAGTCGGCCACCAGGCGGAGCATGTCGCGGGGGAACTCGCCCTCGTCCACGCCGTTGATCCTGTCGCCCGCGTCGCCCAGGCCGGGCATGATGTAGGCGCGCTCGTTGAGCACGGGATCCATCCACAGCGTGTGCACGGTGATGTTGTCCAGGGCGCGCACGATGCGCAGGCTGCCCTTGAGCGCGGAGATCACGTTCAGGAACCTGATCGACTTCGGCTTGACGCCCTTGTCCTGGAGGTATTTCACCACCGTGACGAGGGAGCCGCCGGTCGCATTCATCGGGTCGGCGAAGACGAGGTTCTTGCCGTCCAGCTGCTCCAGCTTGAAGTAGGAGCGGTCGAGGTCGAGGATGTACTCCATCGTCGTCTCGCTCTTGGAGTCGTCGCGCTTGATCTTGAACAGGGCGAAGGGCGTCAGGTAGCCGGTGGAAGAGTATTCCTGGATCTCCTTGGACACGATCATGGAGGGCAGGAGAGCGCCGCGCAACATCACGCACATCACCGTGTCGGAGAGGCTGGCGTCGATGTTGGGAATCTTGTGCACGGCGTAGTTCTGGACCGGCAGGTTGACCGGCGTCTTGACGATCAGGTGGTTCTTGTTGCTGCCGCCAGCGCCGTTGAAGGCCTGGTTGAACAGCAGCTCGAAGGCGCGCTGGATGTAGTAGACGAACTCCTGGCGTCCGGTGGCGCTGTCGCGCAGCTTGGCGATCAGGCGCGAGGCCTCGCCGTGGTTCTCCTGGGGCGTTACGAAGGAGTAGACCTGTATCCTCGGCTCGTTCGCGCAGATATCCTGCATCAGGCCGCCCATCGTGTTGTATAGCTCGATGAGGGCCGTCTCCTCCCGCTTGAGCTCAAACTCGGAGCGGCTGGTCGAGAGGATGTTGAAGGAAACCATCGCCTGGCGGTAGAGGCTGTCCATCCTCGCCAGGAAGGCGTTGTCGTCGGCGGTGAGAAAGCCGTCCAGGTCCTGGGCTTTAAGAATTACCTTGCTCACGGTGTCTCCTAGAGCGCGACGATCTCGCCCATGGTTCCGTTGCCGATGCCAACGCCGTTGCCCTCGTCGAAGTCGAGGTGGCACTCGAGCGCGTAGATCGGGGCCACGCGGCACACTACGTTGAGGAAGATCGCGGCGCGGTTCGTGCCCACCTTGAGGCTGACGGTCTGCTTGTCCACGACGTTGAAGCGGGCGGCGTCCTCGGGGCTGAAGTGGATGTGGCGCTGGGCGATGATAAGGCCGCGGTCCTTCTTGAGGCTGCCCTTGGGCCCGATGATCTCGACCGGAAAACTGCCGTCGAGCTGGCCGGACTCGCGGGTCGGGCAGCCGGGCACGCCGAGCTTGAACTGGTCGCTGGCGAGGATCTCGACCTGGGTTTCCTTGCGGACCGGCCCGAGGATGCGGACGTTCTCGAAGGAGCCCTTCGGACCCTTGATGGTGACGGTCTCGGCGCAGGCGTACTGGCCGGGCTGGACGAGGTCCTTGGTCTTGGTGAGCTCGTGGCCTTCGCCGAAGAGGGCGACGAGGTCGGCCTGGGAGACGTGCAGGTGGCGGTTGGAGAGATTTACGACAACCTTGGTTTCGGGCATGGGGTTACCTCCGTAAGGGTTCGCGATCATTCGATGCTGCGCGGGACAGCGTAATTGCGTGCAAGTGCGTTTCGGTAAAAGTAGACAGTCTTGCCAAAAGGGTCAAGGGGAAGGCGCCAATGCCGCATGCGGCATTGGCGCGCTCACAGCGCGGCCAGCCCGCCGAAGACGGGCTTGAGCCCGCGGTAGCTCTCGCGGTAGAGGGCGAAAAGGCCGTCGTAAAGGGAGCCGAGCAAGGCGTCGGGCTCGAAGGTCCTGTCGAAGGCCACGAGCTTCTCCGCGGCCTCGGCCGCCGACCTGTAGTCGCCGAGGGCGGCCAGGGCGAAACAGAGGTCGCCCATAAGCTCGGCCTCGCCGAATGCGGGCACGCGGATGGGCTTGCGGACGATGTCGGCCTTGATCTGGTTCCAGACGGCGTTGCCGGCGGGCTGGCCGGTGACGCGAAGGTCGTCGACGCTCGCGCCGAGCGATTCCATGACGCCGATCACGTCGCGCATCGCGAAGCCCGCCGACTCGGCCACGGCGCGCGCCATCTCCCCGCGGCCGTGCTTGAGGCTCAGGCCCACGAAGGCGCCGCGGGCGTCGGGGTCCCAGAGCGGCGCGCGCTCTCCGGCCAGATATGGCAGGAAGAGGAGCTTGTCCGCGCCCGCCGGGGCCGAGGCCGCCGCCTCGAAGAAGCCCTGGTGGTCCGCGGCGCCCAGGCCCTCGACGCCCATGAACCAGGACACTGCCCTGCCCGTCGCCGAGATCACGCCCGAGATATTCTCGTAGGGCGCCACCACGTGGGGCATGAAGAGGAGCCTCGGGTCGCGGGCATGGGGCTTGTCCCAGCAGAGGTTGATGCCCTCCGAGGTGCCCGAGCGGTCGCAGGCCCGCCGGGGCGCCGTGGTGGCGGTGCCGATCAGCGAGGCGATGAAGTCGGGGCCGCCACCCACCACGGGTATGCCGGCGGGGAGCCCCGTGCGCGCCGAGGCCGCGGGGGTCACGCCGCCCAGCGCCGCGCCGAGGCCCGCGAAGGGAGGGAACTTGTCCTCGTCCAGATCGAGGAGCCTTATTGAAGCGCGGTCCCATATGATCGCCTGGAAGCCCTCGGCGGGGAGGAAGCTCACCCACTCGCCGCAGAGCCGGGCGCAGATATATTCGGGGCAGGAGGAGAACCAGCGCGTCGCCTCGTAGAGGGCCGGCCGATGGTTCTTGAGCCAGAGTACCTTGGGGAGGTTGTAGGCCGGATCCAGGGAGCGGCCCAGGAGGGGCTCGGCCAGGGCTGATTCCTCGGCCGCGCGGCGGTCCATCCAGGTGATGGCGTTGCACAGCGGC
The DNA here is from genome assembly GCA_021286735.1 of bacterium. Taxonomy (GTDB): domain Bacteria; phylum Spirochaetota; class Spirochaetia; order Treponematales; family Rectinemataceae; genus JAJTBU01. Next base: position 5,984 of record JAJTBU010000080.1, on the reverse strand, counting down.
TCGCCGCGCGCGTCCACCGGCAGGAGGGTCGGGCCGTTGCCGCTCACCGCGACGCACTCGACGCCGGAAAGCCCGCCGGGCGCCGCCGCGGCGAGGCGCGCGAGCATGCCGTCCACCGCGCCGGTCCAAGCTCGGGGATCGATCTCATGTTCGACGGGGTTGGCGCCAATTATGGAAGGAATGGGCTCGCGCTCCAGGGCCAGGCAGGTCCCGTCGCGGCGGAAGAGGGCCGCCTTGGCGCTCGTGGTGCCTATGTCGAGGGCGACGATCATTCGGCACCGCCAGAAGCGGCGCCGTCGCCTTCGGCGGTGCCTTCGCCGCCCTCGGCGCCGCTCGCGCCTTCTGGAGGCGCGGCCAGCTCGTCCAAAAAGGACGAATAATCGCAGAACTCGCCGTCGGGGCAGCCCGCGCAGTCCTCGCCCGGGCAGGAGAAGAAGCTGCCGGCGGCGCGCACCAAGTCGGCCTGCCGCGCGAGCTCGTCGAGCCTTGCCTTCGCCGCGGCGATGGCCTCCTCCTCGGCGCGGATCCGCGCCTCGTAGGTGCGCACGAGCATCGCCTTGCAGCGCTCGCCCGAAGGGTCAGCCTCCGCCAGGTCGAAGAATTCCTTGATCTCGCCCAGGCTCAATCCGTAGGCTTTCAGCTGCTTGATGCGCTTCAGGTAGATGACGTTCCTGCCCGGGTAGCGGCGATGTATGCCCTCGGTCCTGTCGTTGGACTTGAGGAGGCCCAGCTCCTCGTAGTAGCGGATGGACCTCGCCGTCATGCCGAACATCGAGGCAAGGTCGCCTATCCTCAGGCTGTCGTCGCGCGTCTTCATGGTCACGAGGCCCATCATACCCTACTTGAAATTTTTTTTGAATATGCTACTATGAATCTTACGTAAGATTTTTTGTTACGTAAATTTTGCGGCGGTACCGATTTTGACCAGCCGCTGGAGGAATCTATGGCTCGACGACTTTCCATCACGCTCGCCCTCGCGGCGCTCGCCAGCATGGCGATCGCCCTTCCCGCCTTCGCCGCGGCGCCGAAGATCGGCGTCTTCATCCCCGGCGTCACGCAGGGGAGCCCCACCTACGCCGACCTCGCCGCGGGCGCCCAGCGCTTCGCCGCCGAGATTCCCGGCGCCTCGGTCAAGGTCTTCGAGGCGGGCTTCAACCAGGCCGAGTGGCAGGAAAAGCTCACGAGCTTCGTGGCTACCGGCGGCTTCGACTTCGTGCTCACCTCCAACCCCTCCCTCCCCGATCTCATCGCGGCCATCGCGCCTACCTTCCCCAAGCAGAAGTTCATCTGCCTGGACGGCATGAAGCCGGGAATCCCCAACCTCTACACGGTGCTCTACAACCAGACCGAGCAGGGCTACATCACCGGCTATCTGGCCGGCCTCGTCTCGACGAGCTCCCTTCCGGGGGCGAACGCGGCCAAGAAGGTCGGCATGGTCATCGGCCAGCACTACCCCGTCATGGACAAGCTGATAATCCCCGGCTTCGAGCAGGGCCTCAAGGCCGCCGACCCCGCCTTCCAGCTCGACGTGCGCGTCCTGGGCAACTGGTACGACGCCACCAAGGCCGGCGAGCTGGCCAAGAGCATGATCGACGGCGGCGCCGACGTCATCCTCCCGATCTGCGGCTCGGCGAGCCAGGGCGTGATCAAGGCGGCCCAGGACGGCGGCAAGTATCTGGTGTTCTTCGATTCGGACGAGTATTCGCGGGCGCCGGATTCCATCCTCGGCTGCACGGCCCTCAGGCAGGAGCAGCTCGCCTACACCAAGCTCAAGGAAGCCTATTCGGGCAAGCTCGCCTTCGGAAAGGCCGAGGTGGTCGGCATGAAGGAAGGCTACATCGAGCTGCTCTCCTCCAGCCCCAGCTACCAGAACGGCGTGCCCCAGGCGGTGAAGGCCAAGGTGGCGGAGGCGATCGCCAAGATCAAGGCGGGAAGCCTCGCTTTCAAGGTGCCGCAGCTGTAATCGACGCTGGCGGGAGGCATCGGGCCGGCGCGATTGGTCGAGCCCATGTCTCCGGCGACGGAAAATCATGCAAAAAATCGCCCTGGAGAACATCGACAAATTCTTCCCCTCGAGCCGCTCCTGGGCCAACCGCGGCGCGAATCTCACGCTCGAAGCGGGCGAGATCCACGCGGTGGTGGGCGAGAACGGCGCCGGCAAAACGACCCTCATGCGCATCCTGGCGGGGCTCGAGAAGCCCGACTCGGGCCGCATCGTCATAGACGGCGAACCGGTGGTCTTCCGCGGCCCGGCCGACGCGGTCGCGCGCGGGATCGGCATGGTCCACCAGCACTTCCTCACCATTCCGGGATTTTCGGCCGCCGAGAATATCGTCTTCGGCGAGGAGCCGCGGTTCGCGCGCTTTTTCGTGGACAGGAAGGCCCTGCTCGCCAACGCCGCCGAGGCGGTCCGGCGCTTCGGCTTCGCCGTCGACCCGGCCAAGCCAGCCGAGGCGCTCACCGTCGGCGAGCGCCAGCAGGTCGAAATCCTCAAGCTGCTCTACCGCGACTGCGAGGTCCTCATCCTGGACGAGCCGACCTCGGTCCTCCCCGAAAGGGAGATCGGCGCCCTCTTCGACACCCTGCGCAAGCTCGCCGGCGAGGGCCGCACCATCGTCATCATCACCCACAAGGTGCGCGAGGTGCTCAGGATAGCGGACACCGTCACCGTAATGCGGAACGGCGCCGCGGTCGGCCGCCGCCGCGCCGCGGAGTTGAGCGAGCGGGCCCTCTCCGACCTCGTGATGGGCGCTGACGCGCGGTCCTCGACGGCTCCTCAGGCGGCCCCCGCGCCCAAGCATCGCCCCGCGCCGGCCCTTCCGCCAGCCCTCGAGCTTTCGGGCGTGACGGTGCGGCGCGGGCAGCACGGCCGGGCGCGCCTGAACGCGCTTTCGCTCTCGGTCGCGCCGGGCGAGATCGTCGGCGTCTGCGCCCTCTCGGGCAACGGCCTCGCCGAACTCGAAGACCTCCTCGCCGGCGTTCTCAAGCCCTCGGGAGGCCGCGTGCGCTTCCTCGGCGGGCGCTATCCCCGCCGCCGCGCGGCGCCCTGGCGGGAGAACGGCATCGCCTATGTCCCCTCCGACAGGATGCGGCGCGGCTCCTGCGCCGATCGCAGCGTCGCGGAGAACGTCATCGCGCCGGACCGCGACACCTACTTTCCCGCGGGCTTCCTGGACTCGGGCGCGGCCAAGGCCGCGGCCCGGGCCGCCATAGACGCCTTTTCCGTCAAGGCCGAGCCCGACAGCCTCGTCGGCGAGCTTTCCGGCGGCAACATCCAGAAGCTCATCCTCGCGCGCGAGCTGCTGCTCGCGGGCGGGTCGGGATCCGCGGAGGGGCGGACGCCTCCGCGAGGGCCCGCCGGCAAGCCCGCCAGACTCTGCGTCCTCTGCGAGCCGACCTGGGGCCTCGACCAGGCCTCCACGGAATTCGCCTACGGCGCGATCCGGGGCCGGCGCGACGAGGGTTCGGCGATCCTCGTCCTCTCCTCCGACCTGGACGAGATCCTCGCGCTCTCGGACAGGATACTGGCCCTGCACGGCGGCTCGATCGCGGGCGCCTGGGAAAACCGGCCCGGCCTCTCGCGCGAGGAGATCGGCGCCGCCATGCTGGGAGCCGGCGGGCCGATTCCCGCCCATGTCGAAGGAGGCCCCTGTGACTGACGGAAATCGCCGAAAAGCGGGACTGCTTCTCTTCACGGTGGCGGCGGCGGTGGGATCGGCCTGCGTCCTCCTCCTTCTCTTCTCGAAATCGTTCGCGGAATCGCTCAACCTCTTTTTCGTCGCGCCGCTCGCCAACCGCTACTATCTCGGCAACCTCGCCGCCTCGATGGTGCCGCTCATCGTCGCCGCGCTCGGCGTCTCCTTCGCCTTCGAATCGCGCAACTTCAACCTTGGCGGCGAGGGGCAGATATACTCGGGCGCGCTCGCGGCGACCCTCGTGGCCTTGGCCATGCCGGACTCCGCCCCCCTGGCCGTCCAGCTCGCCGCCTGCGCGGCCGCCGCGGCCCTTGGCGGCGCTATCGGCGCCCTCTCCGGAACGCTCAAGCAGCGCCTCGGCGTCGACGAGCTCATCTCCTCCTTCCTCCTGTCGTCCCTGGTGGCGCTCATCGTCGACTACCTCGTCACCGGGCCCTTCCAGGACCCCGCAAGCAATTTCCAGACGACGCGGGCCATCGCGCCGGCGGCGGCCTTCGCGAAGATTTTCCCGCCCTCCTCGCTGAGCGCGGGGATATTCGCCGCCCTCGCCGCCGCCCTCGCGGGCAAGGCGGTGATGTCGCGCACGCGGTTCGGTTTCGAATTGAGGCTTTGCGGCGCCTCCCGCGAGTTCGCCCGCTATTCGGGCATCGACTCGGGCACCTACACCGTGCTCTCGATGGCGCTCTCCGGCGCCCTGCACGGGCTGGCGGGCGCCCTCATGGTGTTCGGGTCCTACGGCAAGGTGATGAAGGGCTTCTCTTCCGGCGTGGGCTGGAGCGCCATAGCGGTATCGCTCATCGCGAGGAACGACCCGCTCGCCATAGTGCCCGCGGCGGCCTTCTACGCCTATCTCGACTCGGGGGCGAAGAGCGTCATGCTCGGCTCGGACGTCAGCTCGGAGATCGTGGCCATCGTGCAGGCGGTCATCTTCCTCCTCGTCACGGCCACGCGCCTCCCCTTCGAGCGCGCCATGGGCCCGGGCGGGCACGGCGTCCACCGGAACGGCGCGAAAAAGGGAGGGGCCTCATGAGCTTTCCCGACGTCGCGGGCACGATAGCGGGCAACGCTTTCGACGCCATGACCCCGCTCGTCTTCGCCGCGCTGGGCGGCCTCTTCACCGAGCTGAGCGGCATGCTCAACATCGCGCTCGAAGGCCTCATCCTCACGGGCGCCTTCTTCGGCGTCATCGCGGCCTCGCTGACCCAGAGCGCCTTCGCGGGATTCGCCGCCGCGGGGATGGCCGCCGCCATCCTCGCCTGGGTCTACGGCGCCGCGACGATCAGGCTCAAGGCCAACGTCTTCGTCACGGGGCTGGCGGCCAACATATTCGCCTCGGGGCTCACCGTGGTCCTTTCGAACGCTTGGTTCGGCACGAAGAGCGTCATCGCCTTCAAATCGCCGGCGCCGGCGGCGCCCTTCGCTGCGACGTTGGGCGGCATACCCTTCCTCGGCGAGGCCCTCTTCTCGCACGACCTCATCGTCTACGCCTCCTGGATCGCCGTGGCGGCGACGTCGGCCCTCGCGTTCAGGACGCGCGCGGGCATGAGGATGCGCGCCACGGGCGCCAACGCCGAGGCGGTCGTGGCCGCGGGCTTCGATCCCGACGCCTCGCGCCTCCTCGCCATCGTCCTTTCGGGGCTGTTCTGCGGCTTCGCGGGCGCGAGCCTCTCGCTGCCGCTTTCGGCCTATGTGCCGAACATGAGCGCAGGGCGGGGCTGGATTGCCCTGGTTGCTATTTATCTTGGAGCGCGCAGGCCGGGACGCATCGCCATCGCCTGCTTCGTGTTCGCCTTGGCCGAAAGTTATTCGAACTATGCGCAGGGCACGCTCAAGATCCCCACCGAATTCATCCTGGCGATGCCCTACGCGGCGACGTTGGCCGCTCTCGTCATCGGATCGGCGCTCGAGCGCGCGCGGAACTCGAGGTAGCGCGGCGCCCGCCGACTCGGCCGCCCAACGGCGCCGCCGCGGCCTTTTCCCCGCCGCCTCTAGAGCATGCGCGGCAGGTCCTCGAGGACCCTGATCCGCTCGAATCCGAGGCTCGCGAAGCGCTCGCCCTCGTCCTTCAGGATGGCTCGGCCGCCCAACGCGAGATAGCCCTTGATGTACTTTGGGCTGTCGTCGATGAAGACCGTGGTCGCGAGGTCGAGCCCCGAGGCTTCGAGCGCGCGGAGGTAGGATTTCGGGTGCGGCTTGCCCACGAGGCCGTTGTATTTTATGTCGAAGACGCCCAGGAACCTGTCCGCGATCCCGAGCTTTTTCAGCACGCGCGCGGCGTGCTCCATGGGC
>JAJTBU010000079.1 GCA_021286735.1 bacterium | reverse complement strand
GGGGCGGCGACCTTGTAGCGATCGTAGCGCCAATAGGGCTTCCTCGCCCAGCCTTCCTCGACGAGACGGCCATCGCCGTCGAGCAGTTCTACAGGTTTCGTCACCTCGTGCTGAGCCATGGCTGCCTCCTGGGAGCTTCGCGGACGAGCGGGCGCGGCGGCGGCCGCCGCCGCGCCTGTCCCGCAACGCAGAATCATGCTCCCGTTTCGCGCGGCGCGCAACCGGAAAATGTCGCGCCGGGCGGCCTCAGCGCGTCGTCGCGAGGATCCAGTCGCCGAGCGCCGCGAGGGCTTCCGGCGCGAAATCCTCGGCGATGGCGGCGTATTCCTGGGGCAGGCCCGTCTTCGCGCGCTGGAACAGGTGGTTGAGCCCCTCGAGGCTGACGAGGCTGTACGCCTTGTTGCCGGCGGCGTCGAGGGCGCGGCCGATCGCCGCGAGGTTCGCCTCGGCGGGCACCTGGAGATCCTTGGTTCCGTTGAGCGCGAGGGCGGGAATGCGGACCTTCGACAGGTAATCGGCGGGATCGATGGCGAGGAAGGCGCGGGTCCATGGGTTCAGGAGTTGATCAGCCGCCCGCTCGGCGACTGCGGCGGGGATGGCTCCCCCCATCGCCTCGGTCATGGCGGCGACGATTTCAGCCCTGACAGCAGACGGCTCCTCGGCCTTCACCGCGATGGCGTAGAGGCGGGCGTTGAGGGCGTTGGCCGCGGCGATGGCCTCGGCGCCCATGCCAGAGGCGGCGGCCAGGGCCGCGTTCTGGGCGAGGAGGAGGCGGTCGCCGCGCAGGCCGGGCCCGGCGAGCATCGCGATGAAAGAGAGGGCCGGATCCTCTGCCCCGACGATGGCGGCGATCAGGCCGCCCTCGCTGTGGCCGACGAGGCCGACGCGGCGGGCGTCGATCTCGGGCCTTCCGGCGAGGAAGGCCACCGCGGCCCGCGCGTCGGAGGCGAAGTCGAAGGTGGTGGCCGCCGCGAAATTCCCGCCCGAGGCGCCGACCCCGCGATCGTCGCAGCGGAGCGAGGCGACGCCCCTGCCCGCCAGGTACTCCGCGATCGCCTTGAATGGCTTGTGGCCGAGGAGTTCCTCATCGCGGTTCTGCGCGCCGGAGACGGCGGGAAAAGGCCCCACTCCGGCGGGCAAAAGGAGGGTGCCCGCGAGGTCAATGCCGGCCGCCGCGTTCCGGACGACGACGTCGATCGCCCGGACCGATTCGGCCGGCGCCGTCGACGCAAGCGGCCGCTCCTGGGCGAGGGCGGGGAAAACCAGTGCGACCATAAGGAAAAACACGGAGGGAAGGCGCGGAACGGCCCGCGCGCGGCCATACTTTGCTTTGATCATGCCGCCATTGTGCCGAATCCGCGCGACGGCTTCAAGGAGCGCGGCGCTCCTCGCCCGGACGCGGCGTAGCCGCGCCGCGGCGCCTCCCTCCAGTCGCGCGAGCCGCCGGCTGCCCGCCGCGGCGCGGGCCGGCCGCCGCCCGCTTCCTTATCCGGTCCCCGCTCGGTATAGTAGCGCCAGGAGCGAGAAATGCCCGACTTCACCATCGAGACCCTCGGAAAATGTTCGATCGCCTCGCCGCTAGGCCTCTCGACCGCGGCCGGCGACAGGATCCCCAACTTCGTGGCCCAGGATCGCCTCATCCGATACAGGATCGACGCCAAGCCGGGCGAAAGGGATACCGCCGACCCGAAGGGGCTCCTTGAGGTGGCTGGCCCCCGCGAGAAGATTTATTTCAGCCCCTCCCACGTCCACGCGGGCATCGTCACCTGCGGCGGCCTCTGCCCCGGCCTCAACGACGTGATCAGGGCCATCGTGCGCAGCCTCTGGTATCTCTACGGCGTGCGCCGCATCACGGGCATCCGCTACGGCTACAAGGGACTCCTGCCCGACTACGGCTTCGACGTCGTCCACCTGAATCCCGACATCGTGGACGACATCCACAAGATCGGCGGCACCATGCTCGGCACCTCGCGCGGGGGCGGCGAGCGGACCTCCGACATCGTCGACACGATCGAGCAGCTCAACCTGAACATCCTCTTCACCATCGGCGGCGACGGCACCCAGAAGGGGGCCCTCGCCATCGCCCGGGAGATCGAACGGCGCTCGCTAAAGATCGCGGTCGTGGGCATCCCCAAGACCGTGGACAACGACATCGAGTTCGTCGAGACCTTCGGCTTCGACACTGCCGTGGTAAAGGCTTCGGAGGCGGTGGCCGCCGCCCACATGGAGGCCCATTCCCAGATCAACGGCATCGGGCTCGTGCGCCTCATGGGGCGCGATTCGGGCTTCATCGCCGTGCACACCGTCCTGGCCGTCCACGAGGCGAACTTCGTCCTGATACCGGAAGTGCCCTTCGACCTGGAGGGACCCTCCGGCCTCCTCGCCCAGATCGAAAAGCGGCTCGGCCGCCGCGGCCACGCCGTCATCGTCGTCGCCGAGGGCGCGGGGCAGGAACTCCTCGCTGCCGAGAGCGCCACCGACGCCTCGGGCAACAAGAGACTGGGCGACATTGGCCTTTTCCTCAAGGACAGGATCCAGGCCTACTTCGCGGCGAGGAAGACCGAGGTCAACCTCAAGTACATAGACCCCAGCTACATGATCCGCTCGGCCACCGCCGAGCCCATCGATTCGATGTACTGCGAGCGCCTGGGCAACAACGCCGTCCACGCCGCCATGGCGGGCAAGACCAAGCTCATCATCGGTCTCGTCAACAACGAGTTCGTCCATATCCCCATCGAAGCGGCGACCTCGCGGCGCAAGCTCGTCGACCCCGAGGGCAGCCTGTGGCGGGACGCCATCGAGGCCACCCAGCAGCCCTTGAGCCTGAGGAACGCATAGCGGAGAGGTGGAAAGGAATCGCGGACGGTCCCGCGCGAATACGGGCGGCTATCGCGGCGGGGGGGGGCGGCGGCCGCCGCCCGCTCGGGCTATCTCCCCCTCGGCTTCAGCCTCAGGTAGACCTGCTTGCCCGAGTCGGTCGGGCTCGCGCGCTCGTCGATCTCGAAGAGGCCGCTCGCCTTGATGAGGTCGCCGAGCTTCCGGAACCCGTAGTTGCGCGGGTCGAACTCGGGCTGCCTGTTGGCGATGTAGGTGCCCACGGCGCCAAGGTATGCCCAGCCGAACTCGTCGGCGGCGTCCTCCACGGCGCTCTCCAGGAGGGCGCGCATGCGCCGGTCGGTCCGCAGGTCGCTCTGCTGGACGCGGCTCGGGGCGTCCTTCTCCGCCTTGCTCTCTTTTTCCTTCTCTTCCTCGTCCTCGCGGAGGATCTCGGTGTAGATGAACTTGTCGCAGGCGGCCACGAAGGGCTTGGGCGTCTTGCGCTGGCCGAAGCCGAGGACAAGCTTGCCGTCCTCGCGGAGCCGCGCGGCCAGCCGCGTGAAGTCGGAATCGCTCGACACCACGCAGAAGCCGTCCAGGCTCTCCGTGTAGAGCAGGTCCATCGCGTCTATGATCATGGCGCTGTCGGTCGAGTTCTTTCCGGAAGTGTAGGAAAACTGTTGCACGGGCTGGATCGCGAACTCGAGGAGCTTGTCCTTCCAGGACCGCAGGTTCGTGTTCGTCCAGTCGCCGTAGATGCGCTTGACCGAGGCCACGCCGTACTTGGCCACCTCAGCCAGGAGGCCTTCGATTATCTTGGCCTGCGTGTTGTCGGCGTCTATCAATACCGCCAGCTTGAGCTGGCTCTGTTCATTCTTCATCACTCATCTCCTAGGAGGTAGCCTTTTCTGAGGCTCACCTGAATCATCGAGCCGACCCTGATCGATAGGGGGTCGCCGCTCGAAACGTCCTCGCCTTCGAGGACATAGTCTTTTTCGGTCTTGCGGAGGCTGGTCGGCCTCAGCGCGCAGGATCTGATCTCCCCCTCGGACGACCATCTGATGTCGAGCCGGGAGTAGGTCGCCTTGAGGGCGGCCTGGATGACGCGGAGCTTGCCAGGAAAGTCCAATCCCTTGGCCGAAAGCCCGAAGTCGGCCGAGAGCGCTTTCCTGCCGCCCGCGCCGCCCTCGCTTTCCACGATAGCACGGAGCTGCCCGGCGGTATAGATCAGCTTTCGCCGGACGCGCTCCTCGAGCTTCTTGCGCAGGCCGGGCGGAAGGTTCATCCGCGCCAGCTCGCCGGCCGGGAGGGCCGGCGAGCCGCCCCCGCCGGAGGCGGGGAGCCCCTCCGCGAGGTAGGCGAAAGCCGCGCGCAGCCCCGCATCGTGACCCTTCGCCGCCGGAGCCTTAGACCCATCGCCCGAGCGGGGAGCCTCGGTTCCCCGCGCCGCCTCGCGCGGTTCGTGTTCGAGCGCCGTCTGCCCCGGAGCCTTGGCCTCGCCCGAGGCGGACTTCTGGTGGGAGCGGGCTTGAGCCTGCCTGACCGAGCTTCTGAGCGCCGGCGGAGGCAGGCCGCTGTCGGCCAGGGCCTTCTCTATCGTCGCGCCGGACACATTGCCGAAATAGTAGAGCCCCTCGCCGATCGCCTCGTTGGGCAGCCGCGAGAGGAGGCCGCTCTGCTCGATGATCCGCGCTGAGGCCGCGTCCACTGACAGCAGGTAGCCGCGATAGAGCTTGATCGCCTCGTACTCGTCTTCCCACATGCGCAGGTCGAAGGCGATGGCCTGGGGCAGGGATCGGCCGCTCATGCGCTCGAGCATGCGGCCGATATCCTCGACCGTCTTTCCCGCGGTGAAGGCCCTGCGCGCCGATTCGCGCGTCAGGCCGATCGTCCAGGCGCCCGATGCCGATTTCAGCACCCCGATGTCGAGCAGCTCCACTATGTCGCGCAGGGACGCGGAGGGCAGGATATGGATCGCGCCCGAGCCGTCGACGGATGCGCAAGCCTCCTGGGAGGCGGCGCGCCAAGGGCAGAGGGCCCGCTCGGGCTCGCAGCGGAAAGCCCCTGCCTCCCGCTCGACGAGGCCGAGCCTCTCCAGGGCGTCGGCGTAGGCCTCCACGCCGGGAACCGGCGCGGGGGCCGCCTGGGCGTCGGCGCCTGGCGGGCCGCCCGCCGCCTCGCCGGGCATAAACCGGATGAAGCGCCGCAGGCCCGCGCACGAGAAGACGAAGCCCCTGTCCAGGAAGGGCCGGCAGGCTTCTGCCGCCGCGAGGCTCCGCGTCTTGCCGGGCCGCCCCGAAAGCATGCCCGCCAGGGCGAAGGCGAGATCCTCGCGATGCGCGCAGAGCAGCTCGGCGAAGGCCCGGAAATTCACCGCCACGCCTTCGTCGTCGCGGGAGGCGATGCCGGCGGCGAGCAGGGCGTTGACGATGGCCTCGACGGCGCCGACCGCGCCCGGATCGCCAGGGCAGAGGGCGGCGAGCCTGCGGCGCAGCTTGGCGGCGAGCCGCCCGTCCTTCAGCAGCGGCTCCCGGCAATCCCTCAAGAGGCCATAGGCGACGAGTGCGAGCTCCTGGATCGGCATGATGCGGGGGCGGACTCCCCCCAGGGCTTCAGCCCCTTCGGCGCCCTGCGCGCCTCCGGCAGGAGGAGTCCCCGCAGCGATCCTCGCCTCCTCCTCCGCGGCGGCGCCGAACAGGATGTCGGCTCGGGCGGCCCCCGCCCGCACGGCGGCGTCGAAGTGCGGGTTCACCGCCCAGCGCCCATCCTGCGTAGCGAAGAGAAGCAGGCGTTCGCCGAGATTCGCCAGTCTGTACTCCAGCTCGTGGAAGGAGAGTTCGCCGACCAGGAGGTCGCGGAGCCAGGCCTCCGACGTCGCCCCCGCGAGGGAGACCGTGCCCACTATCAGGGCATCCAGCCTGTCCATCATCGCGACGGCGGTCCGCTGCGCCTCGGGGTCGTCGAGCATCGCGGCGATGGCGCCCACGAGCTTCGGCTTGTCCAGCTTCTCCCCGGCGGCGCCGAGGTAGTTGGAGGCGAGGGCGCGCAGGGACACCGAAGTCTCGGCCAGCATCGCCTCCCGCCACTGCGCCAGGCGGGTCGCGTCCATCTTCCTCTCGGTCATGGCCTCACTCGTCCCAGGTCTCTATCGCGTAGCGGTAGCCCTGCTCGATCAGGAAGCGCCGGCGGTTGTCGGCGAACTCCTCCTCGACGCTGTAGCGCGACACGAGGGAGTAGAAGAAGCTGTTGCGCTCCTTGGGCCTCAGGACCCGCCCGAGCCGCTGCGCCTCCTCCTGCCTGCTGCCGAAGGAGCCGGATATCTGGATGGCCACGGAGGCGTCGGGCAGGTCGATGGCGAAGTTCGCCACCTTGGACACGACGAGGAGCCTGATCTGCCCGGCGCGGAAGGCGCCGTACAGGGACTCGCGCTCGGCCTCGGGCGTCGCGCCCGTTATGAGGGGCGCCCCCAGGGCAGCCGCGTAGCGCTTAAGCTGCTCGATGTACTGCCCGATGACGAGGATGCCCTCCCCCGCGTGGTGCTCGACCAGGGCCTTGACCACCTCCTCCTTGATCGAGTTCTCCGCCGCGATGCGGATCTTGGCGCGTTGGGCGGCGATCGCGTAGGCGAGCCGGGTCTCGTCGGCCATCGGGATGCGGATCTCCTTGCACCAGGCTTCCGCGATGAAGCCCTTCCGCTCGAGCTCCTTCCAGGGCACGTCGTAGCGCTTGGGGCCGATCAGGCAGAAGACGTCCTCCTCCTTGCCGTCCTCGCGCACCAGGGTGGCAGTCAGGCCGAGCCTCCGCACCGCCTGGAGCTCCGCGACGACGCGGAAGACCGGCGCCGGCAGGAGGTGCACCTCGTCGCAGACGATGAGGCCCCAGGGCTGCTTGCGCAGCACCTCGAAGTGGGGAAAGTCGGCGTTCTTGTCGGGCCTCCAGGTCAGGATCTGGTAGGTCGCGATGGTGACCGGCTTGAGCTCCTTGGCGGCGCCCGTGTACTCGCCGATCATGGAGGGGTCGATGTCGGTCTTGGAGAGGAGCTCGTCGCGCCACTGGTGGACGGCGGCCACGTTGGTCGTGATGACGAGGGTGGTCCTCCCCACCGCGGCCATGGCCGCCATGCCGACTATCGTCTTGCCAGAGCCGCAGGGCAGGACGACGACGCCGTAGCCGGTGCCCGGCCGCCCGCCGCCGACGAAGGACGCCACCGCCTCGGCCTGGTAGGGCCTCAGGCTCCAAGGCCTGCCCTTGCCGGAGAAATCCAGGGCCAGGGGGCAGGGATCGCCCTCGCGAAGCGAGGCCTCGTCGCGCACCGGCCAGCCGCGCTTCAGGAGTTCGATCTTCACGGTGCCGCGATCGACCAGGCGGAGCGAGAAGCCGCCCTCGCAGGGGGAGAGCCACTTGGCCAGGACCTTGTCGCCCCGCAGGCGCCGCTCGAGGAGATCGTCGGAACAGCCGAGGAGGAGCCGAGGCGTCGGCGCGGCCGCGCTTTCGGCGGACTCCGCCGCCTGAGGCGCGTCGCGCAGCACCAGGGCGCCGAATCGCGACATCGTGTCGGCCACGATGAAGGGAATATCCTTCGGCACGTCGTAGCGGGAGAATTCCTCCAGGGCAGCGGCGACATCCCCGGGCGACAGCCCCGCGGCCGCCGCGTTCCACAGCGAAAGGGGCGTCATGCGATAAGTATGCAGATGCTCGGGGCTCTTCTCAAGAAGCGCGAAGCCGGCCAGCGCGTCCCGCGCTTCCTCGAAGCGCGGCGCGTGCACGTCGAGAAGTATCGAAAGATCGCTCTGGACGATCATCGGCCCTTTATCGTTGCTCATTCGCCGCTATTTCTCCTCATGCTCCGTCCGCCCGAGGCGGGGAGCCGGACTCATCATTTCTTCCCTTTCCGCTCTTTCTGCAGGAAGCGCTGGGCGACCTCGTAATTCCTCGCTATCTGCGGATTCCGCGAGATGGTGAAGGCCCGCTCGAAGACCGCCGCCGCTTCGGCGCCCCGCTTCATCGTATTGAGGTAGATCGTGCCGATATTGTTGAGCGCCGGCCAGTTGGTCTCGTCGAGTTCGGCCGAACGGCGGAATTTCGCGACGGCCGCCTCGTAGTCGCCGCGCTCGCGCAGTTCCTGGGCCTCCATGAACGTCCTCATGGATTCCCTCGTCCGCTCGAAGGACACCTCGTCCGAGCAGAGGGCGCAGCGCTTCTCCATCAGGGGGCGGGCGGCCTCCGCCGAGCCTCCTGGCGCGCACTCCGGCTCGGCGAGCGCGGCCGCGTAGCGCCTCTGCGCTTCCTTGCGCTTGCCCCGCGCATAGGCGATGTCGGCGAGCGCCGCGTGGCGGTTGAAGGAGCGGCCGTAGATCTTCTCTTCCTTGAGGATATAGCGCTCGGCTCCCTCCGCGTCTCCCTTGGCCATCAGGATGACCCCCAAGTTGCGGAGCGCCGCGATCGACTCCGGCTCCTTCGCCTCAAGCTTGCGGAACCAGCGTTCGGCTTTGTCGTAGTCGCCGGAAATGTAGGCGTTGAGCCCGAAGCGTTCGTATAGGTTCAGGATGAAGGTAGGCATCCCCATAATTTCCCACAAAAGCCCCTTCCCTGTACAGGGCCGGGCGGCCCGCGCGGGCGAGAAAAGCCGAGGCGGTTTCTCGCGGAAGAACCGCGGGAAGCCTAGCGCCCGAGGACGAGGAGTATGGGGAGGTGGTCCGAATAGCCCGAGCTGCCGTTCCATGCGGCGGGCTCGCCTTCCCCATCGAGCAGCTTCTCATCCCCGCTCGCGGCGAAGCGGGAGAACTCGAGCCCTTCTCCATCCAAGAGGGTCGGCCCGAGGAGGAAGCCGTCGAGCCTTTCCCTCTCTCCGTCGAAGACGTAGCTGAAGCCGTCGGAGAGGGCCCAGGGCGAATAGAGCGTCGCGCCGCCCGCCCCGCAGGCGGCCGAGCGCTTGTTCCGCGCCACCTTGAGGACGCCCTCCGACCACGCTTCGGGACTCTCCTCCCCCGAAGCCGGGGCGCCCTCGCCGGGAGCGGGCATCAGGGCGGTCGCGTAGCGGCCCTTTACGCGCGAGAATTCGTCGGGCGATTCGTTAAAATCCCCGCAGACTATCAGGCAGGCCCCGGGATCGGCCGCAGCGGCCTCGGCGACGCGCGCTGCCGCGAGGGCCGAGGCGGCGCGCCGGGCGGGCTCGGTGACGGCGGGCCCCTCCCTCCGCGATTTCCAGTGGCACACGAAAACTGTCAGGCGCGCCTCCCCCTCCCCCAGGTCGAAGC
>JAJTBU010000078.1 GCA_021286735.1 bacterium | reverse complement strand
CAGGAGCGGTGCCGACGATGGGAAGGTCGGGGTGGGCGCGGCGGAGCGCGGCGAGCCCGACCTGGCTCGCGGTGTTGCAGGCGATGACGATGGCGCGGGGCACGAGGCGGGCCCTGAGGCGCCGGACCCTGTCGAGGAGGATGTCCTCGACCTCGCGCGCGGCCTTGGTGCCGTAGGGAAAGCCGGCATCGTCGGCGATGTAGTGGAGCGTCGCGTCCGGCAGGAGTTTCCGCGCCTCGGCGAGGTAGGGCAGGCCCCCGACGCCGGAATCGAAGAATACTATGGAATCGTTCATGCGCTATCCTAGCGGCCGAAGAGGGAATCGAAGGCCGATTTCGCCGAATCGGCCGCGGAGCGCGCGTCCGGACGGCCCGCTCCCGCCTTCCCGTACCGCGGATCGGGCGAGAACCATTCGCAGAAATTGCGCTTTTCCTTGTCGGGGACCTGGGCGTCGACCGTCTCCCTGCAGTCCCAGTGCGCCCCCGGCAGATAGAAGGAGCACATGGCGCAGACGTGCATGTCCTTGCCGCAGGATGCGCAGGTTTCGGAAAAGCCTATCGCGCGCCCAGCGGGAATCGCCTCTCCACAATAATAGCACATGGGCCCATTCTACACTCCGGCCGAACCGGTATTCAAGCGCGCGCCACCCTTGTGCCGCGCCCCGCGTTGGTGTAGCCTGGGCCCATGTACAGCAAGAGCCCCTGCTCGGTTCCGGGCTGCGCCGAGGAGGCTTACGCCGGCAGCGAATTCTGCAAGGCGCATCACCCCGCCCCGCTGGACGCCGCCAGGGCCCTCGCCGCCAAGATCATCGCAGAACGCAACGCAATCAACGTGGACTTCGACGGCATGGCGCTTTCGACCGTCGATTTTTCGCGCGTCCGCTTCGTCGGCTGCAGCTTCAGAAAGGCGGCCTTCACCCGCGTGATGTTCACCGGCGCCTCCTTCCGCCTCTGCTTCTTCGACACGGCCGCCCTCGACAGCTGCGACTTCTCGGGCGTCGACATGGATTTCTGCTCCTTCGGCGACGTCGACCTCTTCGACTGCAGCTTCGAGAACTCCGAGCTCATCCACGTCAACTTCAACGGCAGCAGGATCAAGGAGAGCACCTTCTCCAGCTCGAACCTCTACGACTCCCGCTTCATACTCTCGGATATACGGAACAGCCGATTCGACGACTGCGACTTCAAGCGGGTGTACTTCATGCCCACGAGCATGGAAACCGTCTCGACCGTCGGCTCCAACATCGCCGAGGCGGTCAAGGACAGGGAGCACCTCTACCTATGAGCATGAAGATCTACCAGCACTACTCGATCTTCGGCTTTTCGAACTCCTACATCATCGGGAACGAGGACCGCTGTTCGGCGATCATCGTCGATCCCGCCGAGGTGAACGCGGCCATGATCGAGCAGATCGAGCACAAGTGCTACAAGCTGGTGGCCGTGCTGATCACCCACGACCACCTGCACCACATCAGAGGACTGAAGACCCTCATGCGCATCTACGACCCCGTCGTCTACGCCTCCAACACCCGCATCCTGGGCACTGTCTGCAGGAAGGTGAGGGATCAGGACATCTTCGAGGAGGCGAGGTTCCGCATAAAGGCGATCGCCGTGCCGGGGCACTCGCAGGACTCGATCATCTACTCGATGGGCCAGAACCTCTTCACGGGCGACGCGCTCCACGCGGGGGTCATCGGCAAGACGACCTCGGCCTTCAACGCGCAGGCCCTCATGAACCGGCTCAGGGACAAGCTGGAGGGATTCCCCGACGAGACGCTGCTCTTTCCCGGCCACGGGCCGCCCTCGACCCTGGGCACCGAGCGCAAGTTCAATCTAGGCCTGACCCCCGACGCCTCGGAGCAGCACAGCCCCTCCTACGACTTCTTCGTATAGTGGCCGCGCGGGGCGTCGGCCGCGTCCGACCGGCGCGGCGGCTCATATCTCCCTGAGATGCTCGAGGGCGAGGTAGCGGCGTGCCGCCGCCGCGCAGGAGCCGAAGCCGACGACGATATGGTTTCCGAGCGGCGCGGCCAGGAACCTCGCGATGTCGCCCGAATCCAGCCTGATGACGGCCTGGGTCCTGCACAGTCCCTCGTCCGAGGGGCTCGACTCCAGCCATCCCTCGGCGATCCAAGCCTCGTCCAGACCCACGCCGCCTATGCGCGCGAGCGTGACCGGGCAGGGGGCGAACTTTCCCGCGACCGCGACCCCCTTCCCCGACTCGAAGTGGCTCCGCACCCCGTAGCGCTCCAGCAGGCTCTTCGGAACCGTGCAGTGGGCCAGGAGGATCTTCCCCCTCCCCCCGCCTCCGTCCTCGACGATCTCCGATGGATTGGCCATCCAGGCGGGCTTGCCCGTGAGGAGGCGCATCCAGCGCAGGGCGACGATCGAGGGGACGTCGCCCTCGCAGCCGGCGTCGATCCCATCGTCGGCGAGGCGGGAGAGGGCGTAGCAACCCGTCGAACCGTCGAGGGTCAGGATATCGAAGCAGCGCAGGGTCAGGGCGTCCAAGCCCCGCCTCTCCGCGAGGGAGCGCAGGGCCCGGTAGATCGTGTCGGATTTGTAGAAATCCTCGGCGGCCGGCTCCCTTTTGTAGTCGGCGCCGCCGATGAAGGCGGACATCCCCTCGCTCAAAGGGGCTTGCGGCGCGGTGGCGCCCGCCGCGCCGCCGCGCTCCCGGGCGTCCCGCCGCCTGACTTCCTCTATACCGGCCGTAAGCTCGCCGAGGTCCACGGATTCGAGCGCCGCTCCCCAGGAAGCGGCCAGTGCCGGCGCCCCCTGGCTCGAGGCGATGAGCCAGTCCGAGGGCTCGCCCACCGCTCCGATGCGCGAGCTTCTCATCGCGGCCACGGCGCGGCTCAGGGCGACGGCCTCCCGGAGAGAGGCGCCGGCGGCGGGGTCGTCGGGCGAGCGCAGCTGTATCAGGATGGCGGAGCCGCCCTCCTGGCGGGCGCGGGCCGCGATCTCCAGGGCCGCGGGCAGGGAGTTGTGGCGCGCGTGGGCGACGAGGACGAGGGGAAAGGGTTTGGCCGCGGCCCGCGGCGGCAGCGACCTCAGGTATTCGAGGACGATGCCCTCGGTGCCGCCGGTGAGGACGAAGAAGAAGGGCGGCGTTCCGCCCGCCGCGCGATCCAGCTGGACCCGGCTCCCGCCGAGGCCGGAAAAGAAAGGCTCGAATGTCGAGAAGATCGATTCGACGGCCGCGCGATCGTGGAGGATCGAGGAGACGACGGCGTAGGAGAATTCGCTCATTGGTGTGGCTCCTTGCCTGCGGCGTCCTCCCCTGGGGCGGAGATCGCGCGCCGCGGGCGGCGTGAAAAGTTTAGCAGAAGTGGAAGGGCGAAGCCAGCGGCTCAGGCCCAGGAATCCATCGCCGACAGCAGGTCGACGAGGATGGGGTTGAGGAGGTCGAGCCCTTCGCCGTCGAGGCGCAGGAAGCCGTCGGCTTCGGTGAAGCGGTCTTTCCAGCGCTCGATCGCCGGAGCGAAGAGGCGCGGCGCCTTCCCGCCCGGTTCGGCCTCGCCGAGGAAGGCCCCAAAGCGGGCGCCGAAACGCCGCAAATCCAGGCCGCGGGCGGTGCGCAGCCCCATCATGGCCATCTCGAAGGCGGAATCCTTCGCACTTATCCAGGTCGTCTCCGCCGCGGCGTCGGGATCCTCGAGCCAGGCGCCCAAGTTCCTCCCCTCCTCGACGCGGAGCGAGAGCCCGCCGCGCGCGCCCAAAGCCGAAGCCGCGGCGGAATCGGCGACGATCAGGGTCGAGACGGCGCCCGAGCCCGCGCCCAGGTAGGAGCGCATGGACCAGTAGGCCTGGTTGTGCGCGCATTCGCTGCCAGGCAGGGCATAGTTGGAGACTTCGTAGCGCCCGAATCCCAGCCTTTTCAGGGCGGCCTCGGCGGCGGTCCTCTCGCGAAGGGAGGAGTCCTCGTCCGCGCGGCGGAGCTCCCCGCGCTCGAGGAGCTCCGCCACGCGCGTCCCCTCCTCCACCACGAGGTCGTAGATCGAGAGGTGCCCTACTCCGCTGGCCGCGAGGGCGAGGGCCGTTGCCTCGAGCGAGCTCGCCGGGGCGGCGCCTCCCGATGTCGGGCGCGGCAGCGCGGTCATGAGATCGGCGGAGACCGCCAGCCCCGACCGGAGGGCGAGTTCCATCGCCCTCATGTTGTCGGCGTGGCGGGCGCCCCTTCCGAGCGTGCGGAGCTCGGCGTCGTCCATGCTCTGGACGCCTATGCTCAGCCGCGTGACGCCCGCGGCGGCCATCATCGACAGCTTCGCCGGGGTGAGCGACTCGGGATTCGCCTCCACGCTCCACTCGAGCGGCGGCGAATGCCCCTTCCGGGCGCAGATCGCCGCGACGCCCGCGAGCAGCGTCCCGAAAGCCTCGTCCTCCAGCGCCGTGGGCGTGCCGCCGCCGATGAAGACCGTGTCGACGCGGTCGGAGAAGGCGTCGACGAGCTCGCCGGCGCGGACTACCAGGGCGTCGGCGTAGGCCGCGCGCTGCGCGGGGCTGGAGGCGCCGGCGCCGAAGGAATGGAAATCGCAGTAGGCGCAGCGGGTGGAGCAGAATGGCACGTGGAGATAGAGAGCCCGCGGCGGCTCGAAGGCGCCGGCTCCGCGCCCGCGAAGGTCGGCGAAGGTCACGGGATGCCCAGGTGCCTGGGCGGCCAGCAGACCGCGACGACGCGGCCGGATATCCTTTCCTGGCCGATGGGACCCCAGAGCGGGGAGCCCGCGAAAACCGAGCGGTCGTCGCAGGCGACGAAGTACTCGCCGGGGCCGAGCTTTCGCTCGCCGCTCCCGCCGAAGGCGGGCTTGGCCGAGGAGGAAGCCGTGCCCGACAGGGAATAGCCGCCTCCGGCGAGGACGAACTCGCTGGAGAAGGTGTCCTGCCCGGCGGGGCGCGCCTCGTAGATGGAGCCGACCCGCCTGAGCGTGTCGCCCGGCAGCCCGACGACCCTGTAGACACCCTTGCGCACCGCATCCTCGCCATAGCGCCTCGCCATTGGAGAATAGCGCTGAAGGGTGAGGAAGCGCGCGACGCTGTCCCAGGCGCGGAAAACCCAGCGCTCCGTGGGTATCGGCGCGGCATCGACGACGAGAAGCTCTCCGCGCCCGATATCGGTCAGGCGCGGCAGCTTCCCGAAAATGGTCGAGGCCCCGACCGGCAGCGGGAAGGAGATCACGACGTCGCCCATGGAGAGCGCGGGCCGCATGGAGGTCGAGGAGATCGTGTAGGCTTGGGCGAGGAAAGTCCTGGCGCAGGCGACGATGAGGAGGACGAGCAGGGCCTTGGCGAGGGTCTTGCGCCTCTTGCGGGCGGCCAAGAGCCTTTCGGTGTAGGATCGATGTCTGGAATTGAGCGTCATCGCAGCCCCCGTCGTTGCGCCCCGCGCTCCGGCGTCAGCGGATGAGTCCCGCCCGGCCGAAGGGCCAATAGATGAAAAGCGCGCGGCCCAACACCCGATTCAGGTTCACGGGGCCGAAATAGCGCGCGTCGCGCGAATTGTCGCGATTGTCGCCCATCGGGAAGATCCGTCCCTTGGGAATGTACCAGCCGGCCTCGTAGCGGCGCCAGGTTGAAGCGAGGCGGAAGTCCGACGGGTTGATGTCCTTGAGCGTCGAAACGCGCTTCATGTCGTAGCCGAAGGCGTCCTTGTAGGCCACCGCGGCGTTCGGCGCCCCGACCGAGGCGGGCGCCTTCAGCCCCGCTTCCTGATAGGCCGAGGCGACGCCGACGTCGTCGATGCCCGCGTACTCGCCGGCCGACACCATCCTCGCCGCCTTGAAGGGCAGGCCGAGCTGGGCCATCAGGTCGCTCTCCTTCATCCAGGATGAGGCGCCTTCCGGCTTGATGGCGACCTCGCCGTCGCGAACCCTCAGGCGGTCGCCCTCGGCGCCCACCGCGCGCTTGATGAGGTAGTGGACCTTCTGCTCGCCGTTCTGGTCCCGGTCGATGTCGACGAGGGTGAGGGTGAGCATGTAGATCATCTGCTGGGCGATCGTGAAGACCGGCCCCTTCGACAGATAGGTGGGATTCTCGAAGACGATGATCTGCCCGCGGCGGGGGCTCGCGGGGCCGGGCAGCTTGGCCACTCCGGGAAGCACCTCGGGACCGTAGGAGAATTTGTCGACGAAGATCATGTCGCCCACGAGGAGGGTCTTCACCATCGACTCGGAGGGGATGCGGTAGTTCTGGAAGATGTACTGGTTGATGACCAGGACGACGCAGGCGGCCCAGAGGATGGCCGCGAGCCAGTCGACGACGGGGTTGCGCCGCTGCTGCTTCATCCTGTCCCTCAGGCGCCGCTTGAGGCGGCGGGTGAGGACGGATTCGGTGAATACCTGGAGTCTGTCGATGAAATCGGCGCCCTTGTCAGCCTGCTTGGTCATTGAAACGACAGTAGCACGTTCGCACCGCGTTGACAAGGTCCGGACGCATCCTATACGCTTTCGGCAATGAAGGAAGAAAAGAAGATTTCGCAGTCCGACATCGATCAAGCGTCGGTGCGGCTGCAGCCGATAGCCGGCGTTTCGCCGCGCGCCTACCTCCCCGCCGCCTATGCCCTCGCCGTCCTCGTCGTCCTGTTCCTCGTCCTCGTGCTTCCCGGCATGCGGAAGAACGGGAGCTATCTCGTCTTCGAGGGCGCCCCCGCGACCTCGGCGGTCTATGCAGGCGGCGCCTACAAAGGCAGCACCAACCAGGCGATTTTCCTCCCCGCGGGTTCCTACGACCTCCGCATCGAGCGGCAGGGCTTCGCGGCCTCGACCTTGAAGGTCGAGGTCGGGGGGCGGATCCTGGGGAGCCTCCTCTTCCCGCGCCGGCAGCGCGTCGCCTACGCCCTGAAGGCGGACCAGCCGGGCGCCGTCCTGTCCGCCGCCTTCGCCGAGTACGCTGCCTGGTCCCTGTCGGGCAAGCCGAGCGCGCTCTACCAGATCCCGGAGGTCCTCTCCGACGCCGCGTCGGCCCTCGCCTCCACGGGCGCCATGGCCGCGGCGCTCGCGGGCTCCGGAAACGGAGCCGCCGCCGGCGGCGCCCCGGCCCTCGCCTTCGCGAAGGACGTCGCAGCGACCGCCACCTCGGCGGAAGCCGCCCGCGATGGGCTGAAGGCCGCCACCCTCGCCTCGTCGGGCGGGATGCCCGGCCCGCTCACCCTCGTCCAGGCGGCGCGCACGGCCGTGGCCGCCATCGGCCAGGGCAGGGGCGGCGCCGTCTGGCTCCGCGACATCATGGCCAGGAGTTCGGCGCAGGGGACCAAGGCCTCGCCGGCCGCATCCGCCCTGGCGCAGCTCGCCGCGCAGGCGTCGGCTTCCGCCGCCCTCTCCTCCTCCGCGGCGCCCCGCCCCGCCGGCTCGATCTCCTACGCCGGCCACGACTTCGTCCTCTTCTCCGCCGGCGCCGCGGCCATGGGCGGCGAAGCCCCTTCCGGCTCGCGCGCCGGCTACGCGCAGGAGCTCGCGCCCTTCGGCCTCGCGAAGACCGAGGTGACGAACCGCCAGTGGGCCGCCTTCCTCGCCGCCAACCCGCGCTGGCGCCCAGAAAACCGCGCGGCGCTCGCCGACGAAGGCCTCGCCGACGATGCCTATCTCGCGACATGGACCGCCGACTCGGGCGCGGGCCCCAAAGCCTCCCTTCCGGTTACCGGCGTTTCCTGGGCCGCCGCGGCCGCTTACTGCGAGTGGCTGTCGTCGCGCTCCGGCGGCCCGTGGAAGGCCGCGCTGCCCACCGAAGCGATGTGGGAGGCGGCCGCCCGCGCCGGCCTGGCCGACCCTTCATCCTCCACGCAGAAAAAAGCGACCTGGTCCGACGTCTCCGCGAGCGGCCCCTCTCCCGTGGGCGCCGCCGGCCTCGACGCCGCCGGCATCGCCGACCTCTTCGGCAATGTCTGGGAGTGGAGCGCCGACGCGTACTATCCCTATCCGGCCCTCGCCGCCGGCGGCCACGCGGGCGCCGAGCGGGCCGTGCGCGGGGGCTCCTGGGCCAACGCCCCCGACTCCATCTCGCTCTCTTCGCGAGGCGGCGTCGTCTCGGCGCCCGCTTCCGAGTTCCTCGGCTTCAGGCCGGCCTTAGTCGCCCGATGAGCATTCCCGAGAACGTCAAGGTCGTCGCCCTCAACAGGCGCGCCCGCTTCGACTACTCAGTCGAGGAAAGCTTCGAGTGCGGCATCGAACTCAGGGGCACGGAGGTGAAATCCATCAAGGACGGGAGGGTGTCCTTTCCCGACGCCTACGCCGAGGTGCGCGACGCCGAAGTCTGGCTCAAAAACTTCCGCATCGCCGAATACACCTTCTCGTCGGTTTTCAGCCACGACCCCGACAGGCCCAAGAAGCTCCTCCTCCACGCGCAGGAGATCAAGCGCATCGACCGGAAAGTGCGGGAGAAGGGCTTCACCCTCATCCCCCTCACCATCTACCTCAAGAAGGGCCTGATCAAGATCGAACTGGGGCTCTGCAAGGGCAAGAAAGCCTTCGACAAGCGCGCCGACATCAAGGAGCGCGACGTCGAGCGCGACTTGCGGCGCGAGTTCCGCTCGCGGGAGTTTTAGCGAATATGAGAATAACGGGCGGCATCTACTGCGGCAGGACGATCGAGATTCCCGACGGCCAGCTGGAGATCAGGCCGGCGATGGACCGCATGAGGGAATCCGTCTTCGCCGTGCTCGGCGACCTCTCCGGCCTCTCCTTCCTCGACCTCTTCTCGGGCTCTGGCGCGATCGCCCTCGAGGCCGCGTCGCGGGGAGCCTGGCCGGTCACCTGCGTGGAGCGCGACCGCTCCAAGTTCCCCACCCTCCTCAAGAACGTCGCGATCTGCGAGCGGCGCATCGAGTGCAAGGCCCAGCCGGTGGAGCTCTTCCTCGCGAGGAACAAACAGCCCTTCGACATCGTCTTCCTGGACCCGCCCTTCCCCTACGCCTTCAAGCAGGAACTGCTCAAGGCCGCCGATTCGGGCGCGAGCGTCGCGGAGCGGGGACTCGTCCTCATCCACTTTCCACGCGAGGACAGGCTGCCCGAGCGCGTCGGCTCCCTCCAGGTCGAGGACGAGCGCAGCTACGGGCGATCGATCGTCCGCTTCTACCGACGCCAACGCGCGTAGACGTCCGTCTACGGTCAACCGCCCATCGGGGACGGCCATAGATGCCTGTCGCACCTGTTGCTTTTTTGTGAATTTAAC
>JAJTBU010000077.1 GCA_021286735.1 bacterium | reverse complement strand
CCCATCATTTCATTGCAGCACGGAACCCAGGTCAACCGGAACAACGCCCCCTCGAAGTTCGACCCCAACCCCGGAGCCTTCCTGCAAGAGCCGCTGCGGCCGGAAACCGACGAGGCGCTGCTCAATTACCTGGAATGCGCGATGGGCGCCTCCATGGCGGGAATGGGCTATATCGTCGTCATGCCTGATTATCCGGGCTTCGGGGACAATGCCGACATCCATCCCTACGTTCACGGCTCTCTCGGAGATTGCGTCAGGGACGCCGTCAAGGAAACGATAGCGCTGACGATGACCGATCAATGGAAGGATCGGCTTTCCTGGAATGGGCGACTCTACCTGATCGGCTATTCCGAAGGCGGATACGCCACGATGGTCGGGGCGAAATCCCTGGCGGCCATGACTGACGGGAAGATACGGGTGACCGCCGCCATTCCCTGCGACGGCGCCTATGATCTATCGGGCACGATGACCGCGCGGATCGTGACCAGCCGGGCCGAGATCAACCCGCACTACGTGCCCTACACTTTCATCGGATACGAGTCGATCTACGGCGTGTCGGTTTTCAAATCACCCTCTCCCTTCAAGGGGGGCTTCGCCAAGAAGCTTCCCTGCCTCTTCGACGGAAACCACTGCATGATCCAGATGTACAAGACGATACCCCGGGCCGGGCTTTTCTCGCGGCGCTACAGAGCCTCCGACATCCTAGGCGCGGAGGTGCTGCGGGAGCTGGGGGACTCCTCAAGCCCGCTCTTCAAGGCCATTCGGGAAAACGACGCGTTCCGGGGATGGTCGCCCGACTTTGCGATGCGGATCGTCCACTGCGAAACCGACGATGTGGTTCCCGTCGAGAACGCGATCGCGGCCTACAGAGCCTTCGGAGGTCCGGAAGCGGCCAACGTGGAGCTCGTGTACGTGCGGCCGGTAGACTTCGCGGCGGATAGCGCCGATGTCCACACGAGGGCATTTCCCGCCGCCTTGCTCGACGGTTTTTCCTATATCGAAAAAAATGAGTCCGCCATGCGCGATGATCGCCGCGATTGAATCAATTCGGGATACGTCCATGCCGCGGCGTCCGCCGCCGAAATGCCATTGTGGCCGCATTGGGCGAATCCTATACTTGTCGCATGGCCCACCACACGCTGAAGAACGGATACAGCCAACTCGCGGAGCGGATCAACCTCATGCCGCAGGGGGCGCCTCCGGGCGAGCTGCTGTACAAGATCCTTTCCGTGCTGTTTTCGGAGAAGGAGGCCGATCGCGTCGCGCTCCTGCCGCTGCGCCCCTTCGCCGCGCAAGCCGCCGCGGCGATCTGGAAGACCGACGTCGCGGAAGCCCGCGCCTGCCTTGAAAACCTGGCGTCGCGCGGCATGATGCTGGATATGGAAGACCCCGACGGCGCGCAGATATTCTGCATGCCGCCGCCCATGGCGGGATTCTTCGAGTTCTCCATGATGCGGGTGGGCAACGGCTACGACCAGAAACTCCTCGCCGAACTCTACTACCGCTACCTGAACGTCGAGGAAGATTTCATCAAAAACCTTTTCGCGGGCGGGGAGACCCAGCTGGGCAGGGTTTTCGTCAACGAGCCTTCGCTCTCCGAGGAGAACTGCCTCCACGTCCTGGACTACGAGCGCGCGAGCGAGGTGATCAGGACGGCGACGGCCATGGGTGTCGGAACCTGCTATTGCCGCCACAAGATGAGCCATCTCGGCCGTGCCTGCGGCGCGCCGATGGACATCTGCATGACCTTCAACGGCGTCGCCCAATCTCTCATCAAGCACGGGGTCGCGCGCGGCGTGGACGAGCGGGAGGGGCTGGAACTCCTCGACAAGGCGATATCGCACAACCTTGTCCAGTTCGGCGAAAACGTCCGCGAGTCGGTTTCGTTCATCTGCAACTGCTGCGGATGCTGCTGCGAGGCGATGCTCGCCGCCAAGCGTTTCGCCGTCCTCAACCCCATCAGCACGACCAACTTCCTTCCCCAGGTGGACGCGGGAACCTGCACGGGCTGCGGGAAGTGCGCCCAAGTCTGCCCCGTGGAGGCGATGGGCATGGTGAGCTCGGGCGATCCCCGCGACAGCCGCCGCAGGAAGGCCCGCGTCGACGCGTCGATCTGCCTGGGCTGCGGAGTCTGCGCGCACGCCTGCCCCGTCAAGTCCATTTCGCTCGCGCCTCGGGGGAAGCGGGTGATCACGCCGGTCAATTCCGCCCATCGGACAGTCCTCATGGCCATCGAGCGCGGGAAGCTTCAGAACCTCGTCTTCGACAATCACGCCCTGGAGTCGCACCGCGCCATGGCGGCCGTCCTCGGCGTCATCCTCAGGCTGCCGCCCGCCAGGCAGATCATGGCCAGCCGGCAGATGAAATCGCGCTACCTCGACTATCTATTCTCGCACGCGCGGTTCTAGTCCCGCCGGCCTTAGCTCCGCGCTCGCTTTACACGCGCGGGCGCCGGATTATACTTAGCCGAGACAAGGCAAAACTTCTCCCAAAGGGCGCCCTATGATCGAAGTGCGGCTGAAGCGGATTTACGAGACTCCGGAGGAAGACGATGGCCGGCGCTACCTCGTCGAGCGGCTCTGGCCCCGCGGAGTGAGCAAGGAGAGGGCGCGGCTCGCGGGCTGGCTCAAGGACGTCGCGCCCAGCGCCGAATTGCGGCGTTGGTACGATCACGATCCCGCGAAATGGGATGAGTTCCGCCGCCGGTACTTTTCCGAACTGGAGGCCGGGCGCAAATCGGTCGCCCCGCTCCTGGCCGCCGCCAAGGTGGGCCGCGTCACCCTCGTCTTCGCGACGAAGGAGCCCGCCTTCTCCTGCGCGGCGGCGCTCAAGGAATTCCTGGAGGGCCCGGCGCAGCCCTGAGCCCGCCTGAGCCCGTAGGCCCGCCCCTCCCCCTGCCGCCCGGCGGCTGAATCGCATATCGCGCCTCCACGCGTCCGGCCCCGCCGGCGATCAGGACGCCTTTGTCCAAAAATCCGCCTGTTTTGTATAAAAAAGTGGGGCTATACTGACTCGCGCAGAGAGGAGGAAGCTCGATGACGAAAAAAGGATTTTTGCTCGTGTGCCTGGTGGCCGGAATATTCGCGGCCTCCACGCTGGGAGCCGAGGAATTTTTCACCGCGAACGACCTGGCGCCCGCCCAGATCGTCGCGAACAAAGCCTTTGGAAACTTTGTGATCTTCGCCCGGAGCGACAAGGGCGTGACCATCGAGGCCATGTCGGCGCCCCGCGTGGCGGCCGACGGCGAAGTATTCAACAACCGCATCAAGCTGAACGGCGGCGGCGCCGCCGACTACCGCTCGATCCATTTCACGGCTGCGGGCGCCGCCGAGGTCGTCGTCTACGCGAACAGCTCCAGCAAAACCGACGCCCGCCCCCTGGCGATCGTCAAGGTCGCCGACGGAACCGTCGTCGCCGAGCTGGTTGCGACGCCCGACGACGAGAAGAACGCCGGCACGGCGAAGGCCTCGCTGCCCGGCGCGGGCGAATATGTCCTCTACTCCAAGAGTAGCGGCATCAACATCTACATGATCCTGATCAAATAGGGGAACTTTCCGTGGCCGGATCCGCCCCCGAGGCAAACCCATGAAGCGCATGCTGATAGTCCTGGCATCCTGTCTCGCTTTCGCCGCGCCCTGCCCAGCCCAGGAGGCGCGGATCGCCTGGGAGAAAGTGCCCGGGCCGGAAATCGTCTCCGTGAGTCTCGCCTCGGACCGCCCCGACACAGTGCTCGTCGCCTTCAGGCTCGAGATCGGCGCCAAGGGCGCCGACCGGGCCACGGCGATCATGGCGGACGCTTCCGGCGGCACGCTCGATACCAAGCTGATGGGGCGGTCGGCCAAGGAAATCAAGGTCGCGGAGTTCAAGCCGCCGAAGAGCGGCGCCTATCGCTTCTCGATCATCGCGGCCAGGACGGGCGAAGCTGAGGCGAAAGTATCGGAGATCAGGGCTTTCGAGTTCAGCCTCCCCCTGGCGGCGCCGGTGGTCCAGGCGCGGAACTCAGGCGGCGGCGCCATGCTCATCGCCTGGGAGCCCGTCAAGGAAGCGGAAAGTTATATCGTCTCCTGGAGGGAGGCGATCGAGGGCGCCGCGGGCAGCGGCAGCGCGGCTGCGGCCGACAGCGCTGCCGCTGCCGCAGCCGCGGCCGGCTCCGGCGCGGGCTCCCTCGTCGTTCAAGCCGCCGCCGCGCGGAGAGCCGAGGCGACCGTCGCTGGCCTGACGCCCGGCCGCCGCTACGATTTCGTCGTCTCCGCGGTCCGCGGCGACGAAAAAGCGGCTTCGAAACCCCTCCGCAAGCTCGCCAAGGCCGGCGCCGAGCGCGAATGGTTCTTCACCTGGTTCGGCCAGTCCAGCAAGGCCGAGCTGAACACCATGGAGATGCTCGACCCCGACCAGTTCAAATTCAGGCACAAATCCTGCACCTACAACCCCGCCGACGGCCAGATAGACCAGAAGGGCGGCAAATACACCGCTTTCCACGACGGGATCTCTTTCTACTACACCGTCATCGACCCCAAAACCGAGAACTTCGAGCTGGCCGCCACCTTCACCGTCGACTACATCAACCCCGTGGCCGACGGCCAGGAGGGCTTCGGCCTCCTCGCCCTGGACAGCCTGGGGAAGCACGGCGTGAACTCGGCCAACCACTACACGAACTCGGCCGGCGTCATCGCCACCAAGTTCGAGGAGACCATCGACGGAGTCAAGAAAACGAGCAAAGACACGCTCGGGGCGCGCTTCGTCTCGGGCCTGACCAGGGAGATCATCGCCTCCGGCGACGCGGGGATAGCCCAGCGCGGCGCTAGCCTCTCCCGGGCCTACAGCTACGACGGCTCGGACCTGATCCGGGCGGGCCAAACCTACCGATTGACGCTGAAGAAGACCAACTCGGGCTACCACACGATCGTCGAAAAGCCATACGCGACGGAGGATACCCTCACCGAGTTCATCATGTACGGCCCAGAGAAACTCCTCCAGCTCGACCCCGACCACGTCTACGTCGGCTTTTCCGTGGCGAGGGGCTGCAACGTCACCGTGAGCGACGTCTCGATGATCGTCAGCGATCCGCGGACGGATCCCCCCGCGCAGAAGGAGCCGCCCCAGCTCGTCCCCCTCGTGGCCAAGGTGGATTCGCCCTCCTCGTACACGGGCTCGACCTACCCCTTCGTCTTCGCGTCGAACGCCGACGGCAGGCTCACCGTCAAGGACAAGGACCGCAGGGCCGTGATCGACGGCGCCCGCGTGACGGCGCTCAAGGACTTCCGCGCCGACCTCGAGCTGGCTTGGGGCATCAACGACTATTTCCTGACCTTCGAGCCCGACCCGGAATTCCGCCCCGGCGAGAAGATGGCGATCGCCCGCTACGACCGCGAGCTGCGGAAATACGTGGAGAGCTCCGCGCCGATCTCCCTGACCCACACCGTCATCTACCGCACCATCGAGGGCGAAAAGCTCTACGCGGCGCGGGACGGCTCGCCCTTCGGCGATGGCACGATCGAGGCGCCGCTCGACCTCGCGTCCGCGCTGAACTACGCCCGCCCCGGACAGCCCATCCTCCTCAGGGAGGGCGTCTACTATCCATCCAGGTCGGTCGAGATCGAGCGCGGCAACAGCGGGACGCCCGAGCGCCGGAAGGTGCTGATGTCCGCCCCGGGCGAGCGGGCCATCCTCGACTTCGGTTACTCGAGCTCGGGCGGCATGATCCTGGCGGGCGATTACTGGACCATCGAAGGCATCGACGTCCGGAACACGCCCGAGAACGTCAAAGGCATCCAGGTGGCCGGCAGCGGCAACATCGTCCGGAACGTGCGGACCTATCGCTGCGGCGATACGGGCCTGCAGATCAGCGGTTCCGGCGCCGAGCCGCCCGAGAAGTGGCCGCGCGGCAACCTGGTCGAGAACTGTGTCTCGCACGACAACTGCGATCCGGCCGCCAACAACGCGGACGGCTTCGCCGCCAAGCTCACCGTCGGCGAGGGGAACGTCTTCAGGGGCTGCCTTTCCTACCACAACATCGACGACGGCTGGGACCTCTTCAGCAAGATCGAGACGGGACCGATCGGCGCCGTGCTCATCGAGGACTGCGCGGCCTACGGCAACGGCTCGCTCTCGGACGGTTCGGGCAACGGCGACGGCAACGGCTTCAAGTTGGGCGGCGACGGGATCGCCGTGCCCCACCTGCTGCGCAACAGCGTCGCCTGGGCGAACGGCACCAGCGGCATCACCAGCAACTCCAATCCCGCCGTGATAATCGAGCGCTGCACGTCCTACGGAAACAAGGGCGCGAACATCAACCTCTACGGCAAGGGCGACGGAGCCAGGCTCTTCGTGGCGCGCGGCATCATCTCGATGGCGGGCGGCACAGGCGACGTCTACCGCGAAATGCCCGAGCTCGCGTCGGCGGACAACTATTTCTGGAACGGCGCCACGTGCGTCAACGCCGAGGGCGCGGCGCTGGGCGCCGGCATCTTCTTCAGCGTCGACATCGCCGGCGTCATCCCCGGGCAGCGCGCCGACGGCAGCATCGATATGAAAGGCCTTCTCGAGCTGGCGCCCTCAGCGCCGGCAAACGCCGGCGCGCGGCTGGGGCAAGGCTGGACAACATCGAAGTGAGGAGTACGAAGCTATGAAATCCGCCTATCTGCGATCGACGCTCACGGGAATCGAATACCCCTTCGCCAGGCTGGAGGAATTCGCCGACAACGGGGAATCGCTCGAGGTGGCGGTGCCTGGCGTCGAGGGCGCGCGCCTCAGGCCCGGCGCCCGCGCCTGGGACCGCTTCGCCGAATTCATGCCCTTCGAAGGGGCCCATCCCGAGCTGTCCCTCGGCGAAGGCGCGACGCCGCTGGTCGGCGCCGGGCCGCTCCTGGACGAGTACGCGGGCGTCGACGGCCTCCTCCTTAAGAACGAGACGATGAATCCGACCTGGAGCTTCAAGGACAGGGGCTCGATCGCCTGCTCGATCATGGCCGCGGAGCGAGGCGAATCGCTCACGGCGACGATATCGACCGGCAACATGGGCCAGTCCATGGCCGCCTACGGCGCCCGGGCGGGACTGCGCGTCCTCGTCTTCCTGCCCGACTACGCGCCGCGCGAGAAAATACTCGCCATGGCGGTGCACGGAGCCACGGTGATCCGCGTGGGCGGCGCCGACTACACCGACATGAAGACCCGCGTGCTCGGCCTCTCCTCGCGCCTCGGGCTCCGCATCGTATCGGGCAACGGGCCTGTCCGCGTCGAAGGCTACAAGATGGAGGCCTTCGAGCTTTTCGAGCAGCTCGCCGGCGAGGTTCCCGACTTCATAGTCGTGCCCACCTCGGCCTGCGGCCATGTCCGGGGCATCTTCAAGGGTTACCGCGAGCTGCTCGCCGCTGGCCTCGTCCCGCGGCTTCCGCGGATGGTCGTCGCCCAGGCCGCCGCGAACAGCCCCCTCGCCGGCGCCATCGCGCGGGGAAGCCGGCGGATAACGCCTTTCAAGAACTTCACGACCATCGCCGAGGCGCTCACCTCCGGCAATCCGCCCGGTGGCGAGGAGCTCCTCGACAAGGCGCTGGAATTCGGCTGGCTCGCCGGCGGCGCCTCCGAGGCGGAGATCCTCGAATCGCAGCGGCTCTACGCGCGCGCCGGCTTCTTCGTCGAGCCCGGCACGGCCACGACCCTCGCCGTCCTGCGCTCCCTGCGGGCCTCCGGCGCGATCAAGCGCGGCGACCGCGTCGTGATCTCCCTCACCGGCTCCGGCATGAAGGACATGGAGGTCGCGGGCCGCCACGAACTCGATATCCACGATTGCGCGATCGGCGACCTGGAGCGCGAAGTCGAGTCCCTGGCGCGCCGGAAAAGCGTCAGCGCTTCCTGACCGCGATCATCTCGATTTCGATCAGGGCGCCCAGCGGCAGCTCCCTGACGCCGATAGTCGTCCGCGCGGGATAGGGCAGGCCGAACTGCCGCTTGTAGACATCGTTCATCGCGGCGAAATTCTTCATGTCGGTCATGTAGACGTTGACCTTTATCACGTCCTCTTCCGCCAGCCCCGCGCTCTTCAAGACCGAAAACAAATTCTTGAAGCACTGCTCCGCCTGAACCGAGATATCGTCGCAAACAAGCTTGCCGGTATCCGGATCGATCGGCGTCTGCCCGGAAAAATACACCATCCCCTCCGACTCCGCGGCACGGGAATATGGTCCAAGGACCGGCGCGCCCTCGCCGTTATGGCCTTTTCGCGGCATAATCACTCCTCAATCGCTGCTCGTGCCGGACGCGAAAGCGTCCTCTCAAACACACCTTCAATTCTCATGAATCGTATCATATCCTCGCTCGTCTCGCGGCCCCCGCCGCGACGCGCATGCCCATTTTTGCTCCGGCGACGAATGGCACTGTAATTGTCGCTTTGACAACACTATACTGCAATTAGAGAAATCCCTATCGATTGCGATGTGCCCATATCGGCGCTTGAATTTGTCGAGCCCGGCGCCAGCAAAGCTCGGGCAGGAGGTCTTTATGCGCGATCTCTCAGCAAAGGTAGGTGGATCAGTCGCCACAAGAACGATTATCGCGGGAGCGATGTTCTTCCTCGCCCTGGCCCTCGCCTTTCCGCAAGGCAATGAAATCGGATTGACTAAAGAGGAATTGGCGTCCGCGCCCGGCATCGCGCTCGCCCAAGCGGGCCTGATGACTGCCGAAAGCTTCACGAGTTCGGAACACATTGAGCTGGGTTATCTTCTCTACAGACCGGAAGGCATGAGCGCCAAGGGTCTCCCCCTCATCGTATATTTCCACGGCAGCTCGCTTCGAGGTTCCTACGCGGAGGCATTGAAGGCCTTCAGCCTGCCGTCGTATCTGGTGAGGCGGATAAATCTGCCGGCGATCGTCATCTGCCCCCAATGTCCCTGGAACAGGTACTGGGGCGAGCTGGATGTCACGCTCTCCGAGCTGATAAAAAAAGTGATGGCCGAGTACGCGGTGAACCCCAAGAAGGTCATCTTGACCGGCCACAGCCTCGGGGGAATGGGAACATGGGTTATCGGAGCGAAACTCCCCGAACTTTTTTCCTGTCTCGTGCCCCTGAGCGGCGAGCCCTACGAAACGGACCTGAGCCGATTGAAGGACATACCAGTATGGGCCTTCGCCGGAGAACGCGAGCCCGAGCTGGAGGCCGCCGAGAAGAATGCCGTGGACGCGCTCAACAAGCT